>CAILMK010000525.1 GCA_903835275.1 uncultured bacterium
CTTGTTGTTTGTACTGCTGTTATTGCTCCTGCCATGGATTGTGAAGCTATTTTCCCGCAATGAAAGAATGCTTGTCTCCGTTGATATTTCAGATGCACCTGGTAATTCCATACAACTGCCCGAGCCACCGGGGCTGGATAAAAAGGAAACCATCAATAATGCGCCTGCAAAAAAGCTCGCTGTACCTGAAATAAAGGAAAAAGTAACAAACGATACTGCTACAAAAACGTCCATTAATCCTTCCGGGGATGCTAATTCCGCCTCAGATAATACTGCCTCGGGAAATGGTAAAAACGGCAATGAATTTTCCCAGCTGGAAGTAAATCCATCCTTTCCGGGTGGCATGGAAAAAGCCAATGAGTTTATCCGCCAGAATATAAACTACAATGCCAATGACCGCAAGAATGGGACCGTCATCATTGGGTTTGAAGTTGGCGCAGACGGAATATTGCGTGATATTCATGTTATAAAAAGCCTGAGTCCGGAGCTTGACAAGGCAAGCCTTGATGTTATCAAACTAATGAATGAAATGACCGAGTGGAATCCCGGAAGGCAGAATGGCAAACCAGTAGATAAAGTACCGGCACAGATTAGTATTAATTTTACTACCAGGTAGATTTAGCGTAGGGTTGAAGCTAAGTTCTCGCGATAAAATAACTTTTCAATACTTACTCGTAATCAAGAGCAAAATTGTTCCTGTTTTTGTGTGCCTGTTTCCGTTGTAATCCCATAAATTGACAATATAGGGATACACTCCCGGAATTGCAGGATCATTACTGTTAAGTATATTACCATTCCAACCTTTGGTCAGGCTTTCTGATTTGAAAACGTGCCCGCCCCAACGATCGTAAATAGTGATATTGATCTTTGAAATGCCAATTCCGACGGGCATCCATGTTTCATTGAGGGAATCCCCATCCGGAGTAAATACATTCGGGAAATACACTTGCAATTGCGGTAGAATAATTACTTCACCATTTGCGGTATCGCGGCAACCATATTGATTGTACTTACAAGTTGTGGAGAAAATGTCCCATCGGTTTGATAGGAATGTGATTGATTCATTCCTTTTCCGCTGGCGCTATCACCGAATAACCATAGGAAGGAATCTGCATCGGTATTCAGTGCGGTGAAATGAATATCCCCACTGCCAATTTCCATTTCCTTCGGAGAAATATTCAATATGTTATTAGGTTTCGGAAGCACTGTAAGATTCAAATGTGCTTCATTGCCAATTATGCTACATTTATCTTCTAAAAGAATATCAAAATAAATAGTAGAATCGGCTACAAGTGTAACGGAATCAGCATGAAAATTTCCCGGCCTCAATGTAAAAAGATAGTTTGAATCACCTCCATGGCCAACAATTTTCAAAGTGACCTTTTCGCCTTTGCAAACAGTTGTATCTCTGAAAGAAATATACAATGGATGAATAAATACATTCACAAAACCGGTATCCGGACTGGAGCAACCATCGTTTACAATACATCGGAAGCGGGTGGTATATGGAGGATATGTGGTAATATTTTTAGTATTAGCTATTATTGACCCGGATGTATCCCATGTGTATTTATATGATGTTGTATCACCTGTTCCACCTGAAATGTGTATTGAAAGAGTTACCGAATTGCCCTTACATATCGTCGTATCTTTTGGCATTATTAATTTCAACGGCGGACTGACTTTTACTTTTACAAAGGCTGTATCTGAATGCAATGAACAACTATCTGTAAGTATGCAACGATAAGTCTGTGATTTTGTAGGGGTGCCCCTTGCGGTCACCCAATCGTTAATAAAAACACCACCCGTATCCCAGCTATAAATATAGCGCAATGAATCACCTCCGATTGCCTTGGCGGAAATGATTTGCCAATGCTAGTCGAGTAAATACTTAGGGACCCATAGATTAAATGTAGCCATTTGATATTTCCAAGGCTATCGTATTTAGCAACAAAATCAGCACTTCTAGAAGGGCCAGTTATAGTATGAGACCCGTGTCCATAAACAGTATTAAATCCTTCACCAACTAGATAAATATTGTTTTGTTTATCAAGCGACATTGTCAACCCACCACCACCACTATGAACTCCCCATAAAAACTTTCCGGATGAATCATATTTGGCCAAAAAATTGCCCCCTAAATTATCTGAAAAAGTATCAGAAGGCGAAAAAATTACATTCTCCGTATAATTACCAAATATAAAAACATTTCCAACAGAATCAGTTATTATTCCCTGTCCATAGGTAGCCTTTCGTCCATATTGAGCCTTTGCCCAAATAAAATTACCTGAAGAATTATATTTAGCGATAAAAGAAGAAACGCCTTTGCCGATCAAAAGATGTGATCCAAAGTAAATAGAGTCTAAAAAGTATCCTATAACGTAGCTATTGCCGGATTTATCCGTTGAAACACCTCTTGCCTGTTCACCATTTTTATAGCCTATATCAACTCCCCATTCAAAATTTTGCCCATAGCTGAAGGCTGGTAGGAAAAACAATAGCAGTACGAGGAGTTTCTTTAACATTTTGGCAGTTTTTATTAAAGCAATCTGAATCAAATATAAGGAAATGTTTCTGGAACGCAACTTCCAAAAGTTTCAAACTTTTGGAAAGCTTTCGACGTACCCGTCACAATCAGGGCAGACATGCCATTTCTTAAAGAAATGGCATGTCTCAGCACCCACAAAAAAGGGCCGCATTTTCATGCAGCCCTTGTTTTGATATATCGATATATTCTAATTTATTTCACGATCGAAATCACTCCTCGTTTAAAGAATATCTGTTTATCCATACCATGTGCTTCCACCTGGTAAACGTAAATATCCATAGGGCAATCCTGATACGCCTTGCCACCTCTATCGCTTCCAAACTGGCCACCCCATTTGGCGTGAATATCATTGCTGGACCATACCAATTCACCCCATCTGTCAAATACCTTGAAGCTGAACTGGAGATCCTTCGGATTAATACCATTGAAAAGCGCCACTGATATAATTGAGAAGGAGTCATTTAATCCGTCACCATTCGGTGTGAATGCATCAGGGAAATAAAGCCTTGAGCAATTGAGCAGACATTCGGAATTGGAAATACTTTGCTCCCCGGTCTGGCCGGCAATAGAAGTATCTTTCAAATCCAGTTTGGACCATGCCACCACCCTGTAACATGCAGGGCCATTCAATTCAAGGTGTATGGAATCATCACCTGCGGAATCTTTCAACGCATCCAGGTTTTTATAATTGACCCAGTTTCCGGAAGGATCCTTGATCTGTAAAACATAATGATCCCTGCCAGCGCTAAAGCTATCGTAAGGTGTCCAAAGGAAGCTGAATTGCTCATTAGGACAATCACCTACTACACCTGCACTCAAATACATGGAAGTACCCGGATTGGAAGGGCCTGCCTCCAAAGGATTTTTGCCATCCGTTATGTTTCCGCATTTATCCAATACCTTTACCCTGTAATGATAGTCCAGACTAGTCACCTTCGCCTTGTAATCCACGAATGAATCCTGGTTAGGGCCTACGCTATCGTATCCAATATCCCATTTACCGGTGGAATCCATCCGGTCTATAATAAATGCTTTCACGTTAGGCTGCATAACACCTGTCCACTTGGTTACCGTGTACTGGTCATTTACAACAGTAGTATAAAGAAGATCAAGTCTGGTGGTCTGGAAGGTATAATTTGGCGAAGAACTATCCCTGTTTGAATTGGAATTTAATGAGCTATCCGTAGGGTGCACAGCTACTACATAATACCTGTACATACCGTTACAAATATTATTGCTGTCAGTATATGTTGTATCACTACCTGAAGTTCTCCAACCGGTAGTTATAACAGTATTAATTAAAGCGTAGGATGGATTATTATTGTCTTTACGCCATATCTGGTACGCAATTGGACCAACCTTACCACTTGGGCTTGTTAGGGTTTGCCAACCTACATAACTGGTCCATGCAAGCTTAATATAAGGAACTGTTCCTACAGGATTAGGAGTAGTATGCAGGTTTACTGTATAATGAGGAGCTCCAGGGAAGGACGTAAATCCGCAGGCATCACTCTTGTCCAGGTCGTAGCCATAAGAATTATCATATACGTCTGCAGTATAATCGTAGAAGCTGTCCAGATTCGGATCTGTGATTCCTGCATCAAGGGCAGTACCCATATCCTGGCGGAAAAGATCATATTTGCTAAAGTTTGAACTGGTCTCTTTCTTCCATTTCACTATGACCATACCCGAAGTGCCGGATTGTGAATTTAAATCCACAGAAACGGAAAGCACTATTGGTGAATCAGGGCGATGGAACGGATATGTATATACAAATGCAGGTATCAATAAGGTATCCATGCAACCGTTTGAATTTGTTACAACAAGCTGCACATCATGGCTACCGCCATATTGATACTGATGCTGGGCTGAAGAATCACTTGGTGGGGAGGAACTGACCGTTTGTGTATCTCCGAAATCCCATGCATAATTCGATATGGTTGAATTATCCGGGTTATTATCACTCGGAGTAAAGGTATATATATCCGTAGGGCATGTAGTATCCTTGTTGGACGTAAAGTTAGCTATAGGCTTTCCGAAGATGGTTATGTAATTCGTCATGGTAATTGAATCCGTGCAATGACCGGTACTTACAAACAGGCGAACAGTGTATACACCCGGTGTGGTATACGTATAGGAAGGATATGCCACTCCACTTGCATCGATGATACCATCATTATTGAAATCCCAACCATCCCTGGTGGTATCATTGTATAAGCTCACATCCTGGAAATGTACAGTATAAGGCGCACATCCGCTGAGGTTATTGGCTGTAGCAATATGTGCAATAGGCGGCCTGTACAGTTTTATTGAATCCGTATAAGTAGCAAAACAAGTAGACGATGAATTATCACTTGCTACCATTTGCAGGAAGTATACCAGACTATCCTTGCTCAAGTCAGTGTAGGTATATTTATGGGTAATAGTGGTAAAGTTACCATTATAAGGAGGGCTGCCATCCCTGAAGTCAAGCGAGAGGTTAGTAATATTTATACTGTTATTGGTTATCGTTACCGTTGAGTCACCGCAGGCACTATGGGCACTAATGGTAAATGACGGCACCGGACCATTCAAATGGATATATGCCGGCCTGACAAAAGTATCAAGGCAACCATTAACATCCTTGACCACTAACTGTACCGTAAATCCGCTCGGGCTATTGGTTGAATAAATATGATACCAACCACTGGTATCAGTTGTGGAATCCACATTTTTATCTCCATAATTCCAATAATACATACTGACATTCTGGGTCTGCTGTATAGAGTCAAAGCTTATAATTTGAGGGGCACAACCCGAATTCTGGTTAAAACTCATAAAATATGCCCTTGGATGGACTATATGTATGGTATCCGTCGTATCCTTATAGCATCCATTCGTCGAATCCAGTGTGCCCTTTCCTATTCGATGTTTAATGACATAAATACCCGTATCTGAGAAACTGATATTTGGTTTTCTGCCATAAACAGAGTCAATGGTGACTTTTGCACCAGCGACCGGTAATTTCGTAACCTCCCAATAAAATGTATCCGGACTGTAAAGGCTTTGGTCCGAGAACTGAATAGGCGTCCTTGAACAACCTATTTTAGGTGCCTTTATAACAGCCTTGGTTCCCAGGTGAAGAAAACCGGGCTTAGCCACAATGGTAGAACATCCGGAACTATTCACGATCAATACCGACATACTGAAATCCTTTTGTTTGGAACCGGAAACATCTATGGTTACCGACGTATCCGTTGAATCAATTTTTGTTTCTGCAGTGGTTGGGTTAAACTTGGTTTTTGCAGAATCGGAGGATTTCCATAAGTATCCGCCTTTAGAGCCATATATAGGACTATTCGGGCTCCATGAGTTTAATTTTACAGATAATTTGGCGGTACCGCTTCCTATACATGTATTGAGAGGGGTGGCAATAATAGTACCAGAGGTTCCCTGCACATACGCAGCATGTTTGGGAGATAAAAATCTGCAGGTTTTACTTAAGGTAACTGTCAATTGCAGATCAAAAACTCCGATTGAGTCTAATTCTATAGTTGGCTTTTTACCACTATACCTCGAAACAAGTGCATTATTTCTTCTTGATACTGACCATGAGTACGTATATGGATGCAAGGTAGTATCCTTCGGGGAAGTGAGGTTCAACATAGATAATGTTTTACCTGCACAAACAATTGTATCTTTAATTTTAAAATCAGGAACCGGGCTGTTTACAGAAATAAAACTTGCCCTGGTAATTGAATCTTCACACGTCAGTTTGCCTCCGTTAGGATCAACAACAACCAGTTTTACACTAAAGAAACCCGAGTCATTTGCCCCAAGTACCAGTGTGGTCGTATCCGTAGTTACAATCTTAGACATAATCAGCTTAGGCGAAAGAACAGAAGTATCATAAACGTACCAATAATATTTAGCTCCCTTATAAGGTGTCGTTGTTTGCACATAAACCCTTGCAGGCTTGGTACAGGTTGTATTACTTAGATTCGGCGAGCTAAAGCCTGCTTTAGGCGGCAATATATTAAACACGGCTGGTATATATACATTAGGTTGACACCCTTTTGGATTAGGAGTACCGAAATGGATGGTCATATCACTCATCCCGCTTGCGGAATATGTGAAGCTGGCATTGTTCGGATCAACCGGTGTACGCGTGGAACTGATACTTGTTGTAAATGAAAACGAATTATGTCCTTTCTTTCCACTTTGGGTAACATGGAAAGGTGCCGGCATACCAGTACAAAAATCGTATTTGGATGTGTCCGGTGAAACAAAATATTGGGTGACGATACTATCCAGGGTAACTGAATCCACGCAACCGTTTTTCAAGGTCATGACAAGTTTCACGGAATAATCTTTCGCTTTCGAAGAATCAATACCCGTGTAAACGTGAGAAGGATCTGAAAGAGTAGAAGTGCCTCCGTCTCCAAAATACCATTTATAAGTAGCACCTGATGTATCAAGACTACCTGTAGCGAGGTTGTCATGGGTAAACTTTCCGGTAATACTATCCCTGTTAATACGCCCGACCGTTAAAAAAGCACAAATGTCCGGCTGCAAAGGCACAGGAAGGAATATATATTTTGACAAGGTATCAAAAGTAACGCAGCCGAAGGAATCCGTTACTTGCAGCGTAACATCATAATTCCCTGTCTTCTTTATAGTAAAGGTGTCAACTCTATTTCCGGTGGTATCAGTAGTGGAACTGAAATACCCATTAGAATTACCGGCAGAATTTTTTATGAGCCATTGCCTTGATTTAATGGGTCCCGAAGTACTATCGTAAAGCGTAACAAAAAATGGCGCTGTGCAAAACTTCAAGGTTTTTGCCTTCACAACAGGTGTGCCTGTCCCATTAATAAAAACATTTTGGGAATCAATAGTACAGGTATCTCCAAGATACTGACCTGACTTATTGTTGGTAATAAGCATCCTTATCTTGTGAAATCCTTTTAAATAAGGAGGTGAATACACGGTGTCACCACCCGGTACAAAACCCCGGCCATCTCCAAAATCCCATTTAATGGCAACGCTATCCAGTGAATCAACTACAGGGGAAGTAGCCAGCTGAACCGGTCTTCCTGTACTCTTGATACACCCGGTATTTTTAATCACCTTAAATGTCCACGTCTTGGAACATTGGGCATTAGCTTTCTGAGAGCTGAAAGCAAAAATAAGCAGTATTGACAATGCAACACTATGCGTTAAGATCTTCGCAAAAAATCTGAGCATAATAAATCTAAAATGTTTTGTAGTTCAGTTTGTCGTTCACTTTCAGTGCAAAGCACCAATTGAATACGAAATACAAATGTAATAAAAATATGAATACAAACCACTACCATAGTTAAAAATGAAAACAATAACCTGATTCTCGAATCGATTATGCTTTAAACAACTTTTTAAGTTTGGGTTTATAAACTTTTCTATCACGACACAAAGAAATAAAAAATTACATGGGAATCCAATGTCAATATTAGGTGTTTGTCGGTAGTTGATTGGATTTGTATACTATATATATATTGATTATTAATCAGTTATGAACAATCAATCAAGCATTTGTCGGAACAAAATTGAAATTTTTGTCTGTTAAGGATAGTACGGGCAGAGAAGTTCGCTACAAGAGGTACCCCCTGCCTGCAATAAAACACAAACAAAAAAACTCTACCGTAAAAGGGTGATATTACCCTTGAAATAGAAGGATTTTCCATCCAATCCCTGGGCTTTTAATATATATATATATACTCCTGCCGCAGCCTTTGAACCGTCCCGGGTACCATCCCAGGAATCGGTGATCTTGTCTGATTCAAAAACTTTCTCGCCCCAGCGGTCAAATATTTTAATGCTATAAGAATTTATCTTATCCACGTAATCATTAATGAATAAGGTGGAAGGCGACCATGTATCATTTAACCCGTCATTATTCGGTGTGAATGCATTGGCAACAAATACTCGCGAAGGAAGTGTAGCGCAGGTAATATTAGATACACTGCTATCACCTGTACCTTTGGCAAAACTGATGATCCTGAAACAATAATCGGTATCGCTTTGCGGCAGTATATCGCTATAAATAAAGCTGGTATCAGTACCCGGAACAGATGCCACCGTGCTAAAATCCTTCTGATGGTATTTCCTTTGTACCAGGCTGTTTTTGATCCCGTTTGGCCATTGAGCATAATTATTCCAAGACAAGGCAATTTTATCATCCTTAATAAAGTTACCGAGTAAAATGGTCTTGCCAATATTACTCAATGGGCTGGTATTACCGCATTTATCCGCATCACGGACACGATAAATATAATTCTCAATATTTACATTTACCTTGGCATCTGTTATAGTGGTATCTGTAGTATTTACATATCCATAGTTCCAACCAAACTGAGGATCAAAGCGATCTACAATATATTCAGATGGATTCAATTGTATAGTTTTCTGCCAGAATACCTGCACCTGATTTCCAGTATCAACTGTGGCACTATTCAAATAAAGCGCATTGGATTGGAAAATATAAGGAGGGCGGGCACATGCAGTATTGCTGCTGGCTACGTAAGATGCACTTGCCCGTATTGCATCGATGCGGTAGCAATAATTATGGGCGCATAGATCCCCATCCACGTAAGAATTGGTACTTGCGTTCACATCCGCAAGGTAATTGTAAAGTCCCCCATCTATTGAGCGGTAAATTTTATATCCTGCCAGGTTATACCATCCATTGTAAGGAGTCCAGTTTAACTGTATAGATATACCATTCAAAGCCTTGGCGGTAAGCCAAATTGAACAATGTACCTGTGGATCAAGAGATGATTTACCACAATCTGATGACGTAGAAAGGGAATAGCAATATGATCTTAGATTGGCATTTATCATTGAAGCCCCTATATCTGAATCAGTATAAAGGGTATCATTCCTCGAATAAGCTACATAAGGAACACTATCACGGACCAGGGTATATGTTCCAAAATAAGGGATGGTGCTTTTTTGCCAAACTACCCGGATAGTATTTGAATCCACCACAGACACATAGAGTAATTTTGATTTGGCAGGAGCCATGGAATCCTTTACGTGTATATATTGAAACATCATCGTATCCTTGCATCCGCTGTTATTGGTCACAGTCAGGCTTATGATATGATCTCCTGCAGTATAAAATGTAAAGGAAGGAGAGGCAACCGTATCAAAATCATTTGCCACTACAGGCTCATTAAATTTCCAGAAATAATGATCAATGGTTCCGATTGTCTTGCTTCTGTCAGTAAACTGAACCGTCTGTTTAGGACAGATCAATGTATCCAATGCGGCAAAATCCGCTATCGGCTTGGGCAATACATTTATCAGGTTTTTAAGATATGCAGTATCAGAACATCCGCTTTTTGCAATGGAATATAATTTTACACTATACAGCCCTGCATTGTAAACGCGTGAAGTTAATAAAACACTGTCATCAATTTTACCGTCGTTATTCAGGTCCCAGAATCTTTTCACCGAACCTGTGGTGGTATCTTTAAAACGTACCATCAACGGATAACAGCCGGTAGTGGCAGTCGTAGTAAATCCTGCATCAGGTTTACGGTAAATGGTAATTGTATCACTTTGGAAGGCACTACAGCCTACACTATCATAAACTGTAAGTGTGGCAATTCTGAAAATTGAATCATTTGCTACAGAACCCTTGTATTGGTACAAATGGGGTTTGATGCTATTGCTATCCTTTGTACCATCTCCATAGTTATATGAATAATTGGCGACATGGCTGCTCTTGTTGGAATACTTGACAACATCCGCACCGCATACATGATATTCGCTTAATGTAAGTGAAGGAACAGGCACGGGGGATACGTTTATATAATTGCTTTTTAAAATTGTCTGGCTGCATCCACCGGCATTTTTAACAGTCAGTGTTACTGAATAGCTTCCTGGATTATTAAAAATATACGATGGTGATTTGGTCGAATCATCAATAATCCCATCACTATTGAAATCCCAGTAATATTTTCTTGCCCTGAGTGAAAGGTTTGTAAAGCTAACTTTTAGTGGAGGACAACCAGATGTAACGGATGCTTTAAAATCAGGAACCGCGGCACGATACAATTTAACAGAATCCTTGTAAAAACTTTTGCAATTACTTGCATCAGTTGCCACCATTGTAGGATAGAAGAATTGGGAATCCAGGGTATTACTGGATAATTTATAAAAATGGTCATGGATCGTAACGGTATCCTGTCCGGAACCATCATCGTAATTCATAACGAACCTTCTAATATTTTGCGAACTATCCTTGAATTTGACAAATATGCTATCACACGCCACATGGGCACTCATCTGGAATCCGGGTGCCGGACCTATGACGTGCATGAAGCTTTTTTTGGTAAGTGTCAGCTTACATCCAATGGTATCCAGCCCCACGAGGGTTACGTTGAAACCGGCAGGATCATTCTTAAAATATAAATGTCCTACAGAAGGAGGATCTAAACTGGTATTGTTAAAACTATCCCCGTCACCAAAATACCATGTAAAGGTTTTCACATCTGTAGACGTATTATAAAATTTTGCCGCAGACGGTGCACAATATACCGTATCACTTGATATAAGGTTAAAACCCAAATGGCCCACTGCCAGTTTTGCTACAAAAGTATCCGCTGTATCGGAACATGAAGTTCCGTTAGGATATGTTTTGTATGCAATAAGCGATATGGTATAAGAAGTATCCTTGGTATATATGATATCTGGATTCTGAACAGTATCCGATGGCGAAAATGTAGCCCCGGAAGAAGGGGTTACCAGCCATTTATAATGAGTCGGACTATTGGAAGAAGAGTTAAAAGTCTTTGTCGGTGACCCCAGGCAATTATTGGCACTTACCATTAGCTTTGCCTTTACACCCGGGCAAATTCCATACGTTACATCCTTTTTGCAATGCTGGGAATCCAATATACTTGCAGTAAGGTCATAACACCCCCCGGCTCCAATTAAAAAATCCGCACCGGTATCAGACTGGTTACTGACGGTTACATTAGTAGCCGGCTTGGATGACCAGGTAAGCTTTGGAACGTTAGTTATTGTATCCGGATATCTCTGTTTAACAAAAAAGCTCATGTGGATTGTCATGGGTGGACAACTTTGGGATACTCCCCTTGGGATCAATTTTGCGATAAAACCATTTACCTGTAAGTAAAATGATTTTACCACTGTATCCGCGCATCCTGCATTTGTAGATACCGCCAGCGTAACATTGTACCTGGCAGGAGTTGTAGCAGTATATGACAAATTCTTGGTAGTACTGGTAATTTGTAAAGCCGGGCTATCGGCATCCTCTACTACCCAATGATAAGTGTACGGGTTTTTGGTATCATCCGGTGGGGTTGTAAGATTGGTCATCTTTATAGTTTTACCAAGGCAAACAATCGGACTATCAGCAATGAAATCAACAATCGGTTTCCTGATAACTATATAAGAATATTTCCTCATGGTATCAACACACCCCGAACTTGTTGATATAGTAAGTTTAACATCAAATACCCCAGGCTTGGGCAAAAATGCTCTAAGTTTTGGTGTATTTGAAGAGCCAATGCTTGTGAAGGTCACAAGTTTCCCCATGGTATCAAAAAATTGCCATTTATAAGTCGGGGTTCCTCCACCAAAACTTACAGAATTCCATTGCAAGTTAACAGTATCGGCAATGGTACATAGCTGACGCTTGGGCGAACTGAAATCGGCCTTGGTTCCGATAACCTTTACGCATGAAGGACACTTGATCGTATTCGTACAACCGTTACCGCCGTAGATCCAGGTAAGTGTCAACGACTCATACCCGGGTTGTGTAAACCAGCCGGTATCATTGGTATGACTTATAACATAGTTACCCGGCAGCCAGGTAAAATAACTTTTATTGGCGCCCTTGGCTGTGTTTTGTAAATTGATCGGGCTATTGATACATCCGGAATCGGGTTTTACAGTAATGGAAGGTTCTACAAAATCCTTATAATCGGTTTTATAAGTACACCCGTCTGAAGTTTTTACTGTAAGTACCGCATCATATTTTTTAGTAGGAGAAGAATAGGTAACAGTCGGCGGACTTGAGGTAGTATCGGAACTTGGACTACCTCCCGGAAAAGACCAGGCATAACTTGTGACTGTTCTTCCTGAAAGGCTAATATAGGATTTATAATCCGCCTTGAAATTTGTCGCATTCTGAACGATGGAAGCACAAAAATAAGCAGTGGCAGGATCAGAAACTGTGACATATTTGTTATCGGAAAAAATCCCGATACATCCATAGGAATTTGTTACCCGAAGTGTAACACTTTTATAACCAATGCTCGTAAACGAATCCTTGATAATGGCAGTCGTATCAAGATATGAAACACCATCAATCACCCAATCTCTTTTCACAGAATTGGGAGTACTGTCAATAAATGTTATTGCCCTTTGCCCATCGCATAAAAACCTGCTGGGCGAACAAGCAACTACTGGCGTAGGAGCTTGCAAGATCTCGAACATGTCCTTTTTTGTAACGGTACATGTGGAACCGCTTGGCAACGTAACGCTTAAGGTAACAGTGTACTTGGCAGCATTCGTAAAAATTTTGTAAATAGTGTCCTTTCCGCTGACTGAACCGGCACCGAAATCCCAACTGAATTTACTACCGGATGGAAAGCCGGAAGCAGTAAATTTTACCTGGGCAGGAGGGCACGCCTTGGCAACTTTCATGTCTGATTTGAAATCGATGCTTCCGCACTGGGCTTTCAATTCATTATTGACAAAAAAGCTACAAAGCAATAGTATTATGAGGCACTTGTAGGAACGCATATTCATCTTTGCGTCGGGTTTAAAATTATGGCACGGTAAATTTAGACGTTTTTACTGATATAACAAAAACATAATATGTATTTATTTAAAATTCAAAAAAACTGATAACAATCATAAATTTATTATCCCTTCTTATTCCATCAATTACAAAAAAATCATGTAGTTTTGTAGTTTAGAACTATTCTAAATTACATCTGCATAATGAAATTAGTTCCTCTCAGCGAGCTAAAGGTTGGCGAAAGCGGTATCATCGAGGAAATTACTGACCCGTGGGCAAGTATAAAACTCATTGAAATGGGATGTCTGCCCGGGGAAAAAGTAACGGTCAAATTAGCTGCGCCCTTTCGTGATCCGATAGCCATTGAAATTTCCGGAAACCTTATTTCGTTGCGCAGGGCGGAAGCCCGCAACATCGTTGTAAAAATAATGCCCTAAATTTGTTGCCGACAAATGAGTGAAAAGCTGAAAATAACCCTGATAGGAAATCCAAATACAGGAAAGTCTTCGCTCTTTAATGCACTAACGGGTCTCAACCAGCGGATTGCAAATTTCCCGGGTATCACCGTTGAAAAAACAACCGGATATTTTCAGTTACCCAATAAACAGGAAGTTCAGCTAACAGATATGCCGGGTACATACAGTTTGTACCCTAAATCCAAGGATGAAGCGGTTCCCTTTGAAGTGCTTACGGATCCTCATCATCCGCATTATCCTCACCTTGTCATATTCGTTGCGGATTCTGCCAATTTAAAACGCAACCTTGTCCTCCTTACCCAGCTTATTGACTTGCGTCTGCCGGTTATACTTGTTCTAAACATGATTGACCAGTCGGTAGCGCAGGGAATTGATGTGGACATAGAAGGGCTTAAGGATTTTCTTGGAATACCAATTATTCCTACCAATGCCAGGAAGAAAAAAGGGATCCAGGAATTGCTGGAAGTCATACAAAAAGGAGTGGATGTTTCTTCCGGAACATTCATCAGCACCGATAAGCCCTCCCCTATTCCGCTGGAAACCTTAAAGGAAGAATTACATCTGTGTAATGCCTACCAGGCTTTGCTCAGTTTACAGCAATCCATCGTTCATGCGGGATCAAAAAAAGACACGTTCAAACGTACGATTGATGAACTGAAAGCTGATTATAATTTTGATTCAGGCACCTGGCAACGGGAAGATCTGCTTTACCGGTATAAAAAAGTTAACGAACTTTTAAAAATATACGTTCACCAGAGAAATGAACCTGCATTCAAACGCAGGCAGGAAAAACTGGACGCCGTTCTCACTCACAAAGTAGGCGGATATTTAATTTTCTTTGCAATACTTTTTGTAATCTTTCAGGCAGTTTTTTCATGGGCGGAATACCCCATGCACCTGATAGAAACCAGCGTAAGCTGGCTCCAGCATTGGTCTCATGCACACTTACCTCAAGGTATATTGAATGAATTATTTGCTGATGGAATTCTTTCAGGTTTGGGAGGAGTGCTTGTCTTTATTCCGCAGATTGCATTTTTGTTTTTCTTCATAGGCATGATGGAAGATACAGGTTATTTAGCGCGGGTTGCTTTCCTTATGGATAAACTGATGCGCGGATTCGGACTGAATGGAAAATCCGTAATTCCACTTATTAGCGGAACGGCATGTGCAGTTCCTGCCATACTTGCCACACGAAATATTGAACAGAAAAAATCGAGACTCATTACTATTTTAGTGACTCCATTGATGAGTTGCTCTGCACGACTTCCTGTATATATTTTATTGATCGGATTAATAATTCCTGAGCAATATGTTTTTGGATTTTTAAGTATGCGCGGACTTGCACTTATGGGGATGTATTTACTTGGATTCCTCAGCGCCATTGGTTCTGCATGGATATTCAAGGTATTTATGAACATCAAGGAAAAACAATATTTCATTCTTGAACTTCCTGTGTATAGAAGCCCTAACTGGAACAACGTATGGATCACTGTCTTCAAGAAAGTGAAAACATTTGTTTTTGAAGCAGGGAAAATAATCGTTGCGATATCAATCATTCTATGGTTCCTTGCATCATTCGGCCCTCCCGGAAAATTCAGGGAAATAAATGCGAAGTACGATTCCATAAGCAAAACACATACGCTTACGGAAAGTCAGGTTTCAAGTGCCATGCGCTCAGAAAAATTGCAGAATTCTTATGCAGGAGTATTAGGGCATGTGATTGAACCCGCCATCAAACCATTAGGATACGACTGGAAGATCGGAATAGCCATCATCACATCCTTTGCAGCACGTGAAGTATATGTGGGTACCATGGCAACCCTATATGGCATTGAAGGCGATGAACCCGACATCAGCAAACTGAAAGGATCTATGCGCAATGCACATTTTGATAACTCCACTGAAAAAGTGTATGGCGTTCCAACAGTTGTTTCGTTGTTGATTTTTTATGCATTCGCTTTGCAATGTATGAGTACCGTTGCTGTTACTTATCGTGAAACAGCATCGTGGAAATGGACGCTTTTACAATTCACATTTATGGGTGTACTTGCCTATGTGGCAAGCTTTATTGCATTTCATGTGCTGAAGTAGTTGTTAGACTTCCGCTCACCCCTAAAAACCACCCCGCCCTACGGGCACCCCTCCTAAAAACAGGAGGGGAATTTAAAAATCTTCGATTTTTTAAAAAGCGCACCTTTGCTCCCATGTTCGTTTTCGTCCCTCGGCACCCGACCCTCGTCACTCATTTCGAAAAAAATCGTAGATTCGCTACATAATTCGCAATCTAAAATTATATCATAAATAATGAGCAACGACGTACGATCCCTCGAACCTAAAGAAGTCTGGAACCATTTCGCAGATCTTAATGCTGTACCGCGCCCATCCAAGAAAGAAGGTCGCGTAATACAATTCATGCTTGATTATGGCAAAAGCCTAGGTCTTGAAACCACCAAGGATGAAGTTGGAAATGTATTGATCCGCAAGCCTGCCAGCAAAGGAATGGAAGACCGCCAGACGGTTTTATTGCAAAGTCACCTGGATATGGTGCACCAGAAAAATGCCGACACGAATTTTGATTTCAATACACAGGGAATCGAAATGTTTGTAGATGGTGACTGGGTGCGCGCCAAGGGCACTACGCTCGGCGCTGATAACGGAATGGGTGTTGCGTCCATTATGACCATACTTGCATCCAAGGAGATCGTACACCCGCCTATCGAAGCCTTGTTTACCATTGATGAAGAAACAGGGATGACAGGAGCCCTTGGATTGAAACCTGGCGTTCTGAAATCCACCATCATGCTCAACCTCGATACAGAAGATGATCATGAACTCACGATTGGCTGCGCAGGCGGCGTGGATGTAACTTCCACGGGAACATACGAACAGGAAAGTGCTGACGGTGGTTTGAAAACATACACACTTAATGTAAAAGGGCTTGTTGGCGGACACTCCGGAATGGAAATTCACCTGGGGCGTGCAAATGCAAATAAACTTATGAATCGTTTGCTGGAACAATGCGAAAAATTCGGATTGCGTATCAGTTCCATTGACGGAGGAAGTTTGAGAAATGCTATTCCCCGTGAGTCCATTTCTGAGATCGGAATCGCAGAAAAAGACGATGCCGCATTCAAAAAATTCATTGAAGAAGAAACGAAAGTTTTAAAATCCGAATATTCTACTACGGATCCAAACTTACAGGTAGTTCTTTCTTCCGCAGAAATAAAAGGACAATACCTGAACAAGGATTTCCAATGGAAATTGTTGCGTGCAATCTACGGATGTCCTTTTGGAATTTTCAGAATGAGTCCCGATGTGGCAGGATTGGTACAGACTTCAAATAATGTTTCGCGAATATTGGTAAAGGACGGATCATATTCATTGCAATGCCTTACCCGCAGCTCCGTAGATACGGAAAAAATGGATCTCGCAAGAATGATACAAAGCACTTTTGAATTAATCGGCGCATCAACTGCCCTCGGCGGAAACTACAGCGGATGGGCTCCGAAACCTGATTCAGGAATCACAAAACTGATGACTGATCTTTACAAGAAAATGTACAACGAAGATCCGCATGTATATGCCTGCCATGCAGGACTGGAATGCGGCATCATCGGTGCAAATTATCCCAAGATGGAAATGATCTCTTTCGGTCCTATGATATTGGGTCCGCACTCCCCGGATGAGCGCGTGCAGATCAGTTCAGTTCAAAAGTACTGGGGATTTTTATTGGAGACATTGAAAAATATTCCGGCATAGATAGACGTTATAGCTTTTTATAAATTTCAGTAACCCCCGACTTTAGTCGGGGGAATAATGACAATAAAACATAGGGCTTTAGCCCAACTAATTTTCAATGCCAAAAATGAATCTATGAATAAGGAATTAACCCTACTTTCATCATCGCTACTATTTTGCATTTTCATTCTCGCATCCTGCTCGTCCAACAAAAAACAGATCAGCGATGATGCCTACATAGAAAAAGCCGCCGATAAATTCAATTTCATTTACGATGGCGAGGAAAATGACAAATGGAAATTTTATGATGTGGATTCCATCGCTGTGGATTCAGGTTCTTTCCTGATCCTAGGAAAGAAAGAAGAAAGCGAACCCAGGAAATGGTTTGCCATTGGCACACCTTTACTGGAAAGTCAACACATCATTGACAAGGCAAGCGGATTTAAAGACAAGGGTATTTATTCTAAAAAGAAGTCGGCAAAACAAATCTGGGAGGAATAGAAAAATACTTGTTTATTTATAAAATTCGTATATTCGTATCATAAACACCTAAATAAGTAAAATTATGCATGGATTAATGTGTATGTGGTGCTGTGTATCTTTTCAGATCATCACCCTTGTTATTGTAATGCATTTCATCGGCAAAGCCATCAAAGAAGCATGGCCTGCATGGATGAAATGGATGGGCTATCTACTGCTTATTGCAGGATTACTCGGTCTTATATGTTCCTTCGCCAATGGTTGCCGCAACATGATGCACCATAAGGAAGAATGTAGCATGATGAGTGGCGCATGTCCTGCCATGAAAGGCGGTTGCGACGGCGACATGAAAGAATGCCATGAAGGCATGATGAAGGACGGAAAGAAGTGCTGCAAAGGCGAGAAAGGTGAAGGCAAAGACGATGATGACAATGATCATCACGACAGCACCAAGACGAAATAGTTAAACACTATTGCGAAAAAAGCAAAAGCCATCTGTAGAAATGCAGGTGGCTTTTTTTAAGACCGCGCTACAGGAATGATAACCCCAATCTACTCATTGTTATTTGTGATCTTGAGTTTCCAATTCGCAATTGACAATTCGCAATCCGCAATTGTACTACGCCCTCTTCCTGTAATTCATCACCGCCCAGGTATTGATAACTACACCGAATACAAGCATAATCAGAATATGATAACGTATGTCATGCAAGCCGCTTCCTTTTAAAATCACCATGCGCATTACACTGATGAAATAGCTGACAGGATTTGCATGCGCAATCCATTGCGCCCATACAGGCATACTTTCAATCGGAGTAAAAAGTCCACCGAGCAGATTAAATATCATCATGAAGAAAAAGGATATGGACATAGCCTGTTGTTGCGTTTCCGCATAGGTGGAAATAAGCAATCCCAATCCAAGTACTGCAATCAGATAGACCGATAGGAACAGATATAATACTCCTATGTTTCCGGCCACACCTATCCCATAAACGAGTTTTGCCAACAACATACCCACCGAAAACAAGACCATGCAAAGCACCCAGAACGGAATAAGCTTGCCGAGGATGAATTGATATTTCTTTACGGGCGTTACATTGATTTGCTCAATGGTACCGATCTCTTTTTCTTTCACAATATTCAAGGCGCACATCATGCTCCCCATCATCGTTACCAGCAAAACAAGAATACCCGGCACCATGAATGTTTTATAATTCATCAATGGATTATACCAATTGGAGGAAGCAATATCAATTTGTGGCGCAGCATTAAAACGATCAGGCTGCATCCATTGAAGGCGGATATCATTGTTATAATCACCCAAAATGCTGGAGAGATATCCACCACCTACAAGTGCCTTTGTGCCATTGATCGCATTGACAGCAATAAACAATTTCTGACTGCCTTCACGTACAAGATTCCTTTCAAAGCCCGCAGGTATTTCAAGAATAATATCCGCCTTGTCCTGTTCTATAAGTTGATACGCATCATTGTAAGAAGCATTGTTTCCTGCAAGTTTGAAATACCCAGAGGAAACAATCTTTGAGACCATTTTTTGAGAATACGTAGAATGATCATGATCCACCACGGCGAGGTAAATATTTTTTATTTCATAATTTGACGCCAAGGGTAATAACATCAATTGGACAAGGGGTGCAAGAAGCATGGCACGAAGCAAAGTCTTATCGCGGAAAATCTGCCGGAATTCTTTTTGCAAAAGGAATTTTAATGTTCTCATGCCAGGCGGATTTTAAATCGTTTCAAGCTTATCCCAAGGATAATAACCATCATCCCAAAAAGTATCAAGGTTTGTTTCCATATGGCTGAAAATCCTGCACCCTTGATCATGATGGAACGAACAATTATATAAAACCATTTGGAAGGAACAATATTCGAAATGACCTGTAGAGGAATGGGCATATTTTCAATCGGGAACATAAATCCGCTGAGAATAATGGTTGGCAGCATCGTTACCCCAAGAGATATAAACATGGCCGTTTGCTGGGTTTTTGAATTGATTGAAATCAATAATCCCAACGCCAATGACGTAAAAATAAACAGAAGGCTTTCTGCATATAAAAGTAAGATACTTCCTTTTACGGGAAGATGCAATAGCAGCCAGCTCAATAATAAAATGGACGTTACATTTATCAGTGAAACGATCACATATGGAACAAACTTGGAGAAGATCACCATCAATGGCTGGAAAGGCGAAACCAACAACACTTCCATGGTGCCAAGTTCCTTTTCCCGCACTATTGAAATGGATGTCATCATCACACAGATCAGTAACATGATCATGGACATCATTCCGGGAATAAAAACAAATTCACCTTTCATTTCAGGATTGTATAACATGCGAATTTCAGGAACGATTTGTAAAGGAATAGTTCCGCTTTTTACCAGTTGCAGCTGGTAATCCATCACAATTGCCGTTACATAATTTGTCAATGTTGTAGCCGCATTGATATCCGAAGCATCGGCAATAATTTGTATCTGAGCTTTATTCTGATGTGTCAGATCATAATAAAAATTCTCCGGAAAAATAACCGCCATTTTTATCTTGCCTTCCTTGAATGCCGCTTCAATTTGCTTATGACTTGGAAGTGATTTAGCAACATCAAAATACTGGCTTGCCTCAATTTTATTTATGATCTGGGTCGTGGCAATATCCTTGGAATAATCGGAGACAACTATTTGTGCATTCTTTATTTCATTGGTAAGGGCGAAACCAAATAAAATTATTTGCGCAATGGGCAAACCGAAAAGCATGAGCAAGGTTTTCCTGTCGCGGAAAACGTGATAAAACTCTTTTCGTATGAATGTCAGTAGTTGCTTCATTTAGTCCGCCTTCCTTTTTGCTTCCCTAGCCAATCCGTAAAATACTTCATCCATTGATGCGGCTGAATACTGCTCTTTCAGTTTAGCAGGCGTATCCAGTGCGCGTATATATCCATCCACCATAATGGAAATACGGTTACAGTATTCCGCTTCATCCATATAGTGGGTAGTGACGAAAACAGTAACGCCCTTATCGGATGCATCGTAAATGAGATCCCAGAATTGCCGACGTGTAACCGGGTCCACGCCGCCTGTTGGTTCATCCAGAAATACAATCTTGGGTTTGTGAATAACGGCGACTGAAAAAGACAATTTTTGTCTCCATCCCAATGGTAATTCCTTCACCAGTTTCTTTGCTTCATTTTCGAGTCCTAACTGATGCAAAAGCGCTTCGCTTTTTTCTTTAATATCCTTATCGGATAAACCATATATTCCGGCATAAAGACGAATATTTTCTGTAACGGTCAAATCTTCATAAAGAGAAAACTTTTGGCTCATATAGCCAATATTTTTCTTGATGCTCTCAGGTTGTTTATACACATCAAATCCTGCAATGGTCGCACTACCGGAGGACGGTTTGGAAAGTCCGCAGAGCATACGCATAGCAGTGGTTTTTCCCGCGCCGTTTGCGCCGAGGAAACCGAATATTTCACCCTTATAAACTTCAAAAGTAAGTTCATTCGCAGCAATGAAATCGCCGAATCTCTTGGTGAGCTTTTCTGTTTTTATAACGGTCTCCTGCATCAGCTCATAAGTTTAATAAAACAATCTTCGATTCCGGGAGTGATTTGCTTTAATTCTGAATTTTCATGACCCTTTTCCTTCAAATATTTCACCGTCTTTGCTTCAGTTTCGGCATTATCATTCTTTAACGAAAAATGTAATGAGTCCCCAAAGGCAAAACAACTTAATGTTTCATTATATGCACGGAGATCAATTAAAAGTTTGTACATGTTTTTATCAGTGACTGCATATAATTTTCCAGGGTATGCCTTGACAATATTTTCCGGTGTATCTATGGATAATATCTTCCCCGATTGCATCAGCGCTATCCTGTCACACAGGGTTGCCTCATCCATATAGGGAGTGGAAACAAGAATGGTGATATTCTGTTCCTTCAATCTCTTCAGCATCTCCCAGAATTCCTTTCGGGAAACTGCATCTACTCCTGTAGTTGGCTCGTCCAAAACAAAACAGTTGGTTTATGGATCAAAGCGCAACACAAAGCAAGTTTTTGTTTCATGCCACCCGAAAGTTTTCCGGCACGTCGCGTTTTGTAAGGCTCAATCTGGATGTAAATTTCTTTTATAAGATCATAATTTTCCTGTATCGTAGTTCCGAATACCGTTGCAAAGAAATTAAGGTTTTCCTCAACTGTCAAATCCTGATATAGGGAAAACTTTCCGGGCATATACCCAACTCTGCTGCGGATAGCCTTGTAATCCTTTACCACGTCGAATCCATCCACTGTAGCACTTCCTTTTTCGGGAAGAAGTAAGGTAGTAAGTACCCTGAATATACTCGTTTTTCCTGCACCATCCGGACCAATCAAACCGAATAATTCCCCTTGCTTTACATCAAAAGAAAGATCATCAACAGCGAGTACGCTTCCATCGTTATAAGTCTTGGTAATATTTTTTAGTTCTACCGCATTCATTGATCAGAACTTTACCTCGGCATACATGCCGATTTTAAGTGTGCCGTCATTTGCAGTTTTTATCTTTACCGCATACACAAGATTGGCGCGTTCATCCTTTGTCTGTATCGTTTTCGGTGTGAATTCAGCTTTATCGCTGATCCATATTACCACACCTTCGTGCTCTTTATATTTACCCGCACTGTCATCCACAAGAACTTTCACTTTCTGGTTCAGTTTCACTTTGGGAAGCTGATCACCGGTAATGTATGCGCGCAAAATCAGTGAAGAAATATCTGCAATTTTATACAATGGTTTTCCGGGAATGGCCATCTCATCCTTTTCAACATATTTGGTCAGAACCGTTCCATTGATTGGATTAATGATTTTACATTTTGCCAGCTGGTCATTCGTTTCCTCTATCTGCACTTTCAGCGGATCGCTTTGTTCTGAAATACTTTTAGAAGTAATTCCAAGTGAGGATTGCAGTGCTTCAATTTGCTTATTAATTACATCCACCTGTGAGTTTATATCATCGAGTTGTTTTCCCGTTGCGGCCTTATCCCTGACCAGGTTTGATATACGATTTTGCTCGTGCTCCGCATCCTTCAGTTGTTCCTTCAAAGCGGCAGTTTGTGCGCTGATGTCAGGACGTTGCACCAGAACGGATTTTATCTGGCTTTCCAATTGTTTTTTCTTCAAATACAATTGCACACTGTCTATATAACCGATCTGGTCTCCCGCATGCAATTGCTTGCCTTCCTCTACGGAAAATTGCTTAATTATGCCCGACGCCTCTGCGGAAATAATGGTTTCGTCCGTTTCAAAGGTACCCGAAGCATCGGAATCATTTTTATTGGAATTGCATGATGCGAAAGCGAGAATTGCAAATGCAAAAATGGAAATATATTTCATTTTCTTTTAAGTTTATCCTGTTAGTGTCTGATTTCATTCCTGTTTCATCATGGATCTTAGCCATTCGGGAATAAGTTTTTTACGTTCCTCAATGATCTCTTTATACTCAACGGTAGTAAAGCCTCCCAGGTTCATTAATATTGGCGATGCAACAAATGGAAATACGGTTAGTCCCATGAGGTTTGCTATAAATTGTACCGGATGTATTGGCTTGATTTTCCCTGCGAGCACTGCACCATTGAATTGCTTGATTAGATATGATTTCCCGATGATATCCTTAGCGCCCATTTTCTCTACAAGCTTGTGAGGATTACTTCTTAGTTCTGTCAAAATAAAAAGCGGGAGGTCAGGTTGCCTGAGCAGCATATCTATATAGCTGTTTACAATTACCTCAATTTTCTCCTCAAGTGAAGTGTTTTTGTCATTAATAATTATCATTACTGATTTGATAAATAACTGGAGGTTTTCCAGCATGATCATATCGAACAGTTTTTCCTTGCTCCGGAA
>CAILMK010000526.1 GCA_903835275.1 uncultured bacterium
CAAAAACAAGAGGAAGCAGCAGGCTCGCAAGAGAGTGCTACGAGCGTACAAATTAAAGTCGCACAGTCAGTCATTGCACAACGCAAAGCGGATCTTGATTATGCAAAACTGCAACTTTCCTACGCAGTAATTAAAGCTCCTGTTTCCGGAATTGTTTCCAAGAAGAGTGTGCAGATAGGTCAGTTTGTACAAGCCGGTCAACCGCTGGTTTCCATCGTATCTGATTCCAGTATATGGGTGGTGGCAAACTTCAAGGAAACACAATTAGAAAAAATGAAACCGGGACAGAAAGTGGAAGTGGAAGTAGATGCCTTCAAGGATAGAATGCTGAATGCGGAAGTAAGTTCCTTTTCCGCTGCCACAGGTGCAAGGTTTTCATTACTGCCTCCTGATAATGCAACAGGAAACTTCGTAAAGGTTGTTCAGCGCCTTCCTGTGAAAATTAAATTCCATGAGGATGCTAAGACCATGTCTATGCTTCGTCCGGGTATGAGTGTGAAAGTTACCGTTGACCTTGATAATAAATAAGTAAATGGCAGAAGTAGGTGCAAGAAAATGGATCATTACCATTACGGTGATATTAGCGGCTCTTTTGGAGCTGATTGATACCACTGTGGTGAATGTATCCCTTACAAATATAATGGGTAACCTTGGCGCTACCCTGGAAGATGTGGCGTGGGTGATCACTGCATACGCGGTAGCAAACGTTATCATCATCCCGATGACTGGTTGGTTCTCCGCCATGTTTGGCAGAAGAAATTACTTTGTTTTTTCAATCATACTTTTTACAACAGCTTCCTTCTTTTGCGGACATGCCACTTCCATCTGGGAACTGGTAATATTCCGTTTCATACAAGGTGTAGGAGGTGGAGGATTACTTACTACCTCGCAGGCGATATTGCTGGAAACTTTTCCCAAGGAAGAAATGGGAATGGCGAATGCACTCTTCGGAATGGGCGTGGTAATAGGACCAACTATTGGTCCTACACTCGGCGGATTTATTACTGACCATTTCAACTGGCCGTGGATATTTTACATCAATATTCCATTGGGGGCAATAGCAGCATTCCTTGCCATGACGTATATCCGGGAATCGGTGCATAAGCGGGAAATAAACGGCATTGACTGGTGGGGAATTATATTTCTCATTATCGGGATCGGTTCCCTGCAGGTAGTGCTTGAGCGTGGCGAAAGCGAAGACTGGTTCAGCACAGGATACATAGTTGTACTTGCCATCACTGCTGTAATGGGTCTTGTTGCCTTTATCTGGCGTGAGCTTACCGCGGAACACCCGATCGTGGATTTGCGGGTATTAAAAAACAGATCCCTGGCACTGGGTACTGTATTTACATTCATCCTCGGATTCGGATTATTTGCATCGGTATTTATATTCCCGATCTTTTGCCAGAACCTCCTTGGTTTTACAGCGCAGCAAACCGGACTGATATTATTGCCGGGCAGCTTGTGTACCGCGCTGCTGATGCCGTTTATTGGGACATTGCTTAAGAAAGGATTCCCGCCGCAGTGGATGGCAGCAGGAGGCTTTGCAGGCTTCTTTATTTTCTCTGTGATGATGTCAGGTTCATCCATGGCTTCCGGTACAGGGGATTTCTTCTGGCCGCTTGTGGTTCGCGGAGTAGGAATGAGTTTCCTTTTCGTTCCGCTCACCACCATGGCACTTTCCGGATTACAACCCAAAGATATTGCGCAGGGAGCAGGATTGAACAATATGATGCGTCAGCTCGGCGGCTCCTTCGGGGTGGCTATCATGACCACATTTGTTACCCAGCGTACTGCATTCCACAGGAGTAATTTAATAGACCATATCAATATTTATAATCCCGCGTCAGTAGAAAGAATGGCGATGTATACGAAGAATTTTTTAAGCAAAGGATTTTCTTTGCAACAGGCACAGGGGATGGCAAACGTAGCCATCAACGGTGCAGTGGTAAAACAATCCATGCTGATGGCATATATGGATTCCTTCCTGATCGTCGGCGCATTTTTTGTAGTCTGCATTCCGGTAGTAATAATCTTCCAGCGCAAGAGACAAAGCAAGCTTGTGATCATGGATGCACACTAAATTAATTTGCTAATTGGATAATTTGCTTCCGCCGCGGCGGATGCGCAAGGCGAACAAATGAATTCAATAATTTTATAATACACAAGGGCGGTCTTCGGATCGCCTTTTTTTTGTGCGGATAATTTATCACCATTGTCATTCAGCAGGAACCTTGCCCGTATTCTTGATGCACGCCCACCATTGTCATTCAGTAGGAACCTTGCCCGTATTCTTGATGCACGACCACCATTGTCATTCAGTAGAAACCTTGCCCGTATTCTTGATGCACGACCACCATTGTCATTCAGTAGGAACCTTGCCCGTATTCTTGATGCACGACCACCATTGTCATTCAGCAGGAACCTTGCCCGTATTCTTGATGCAAGACCACCATTGTCATTCAGTAGGAACCTTGCCCGCATTCTTGATGCACGACCACCTTTGTCATCCTGCCTGTCCCGATTCATCGGGAGGGCTAGGGGGATGACATCGCGAAGAACCGGACTAATGATTAAGTGTTCACGACCGTTCACGTTGTTCACACCATGAATGCGTGAACACCGTGAACACTTGCCAGCAACTTATTTTCCTTATATTTGAAATCCCATATAATCAATAATTTAGAATGGAAGAAAAAAAATATGAGGTATTAAGTGCTGAGGAATTTGAAAGAATTCTTAGAGGAGAAGTAGCGAAATACATCAAACATATTGAAAACATCAACAGTGCTGGGAATAGTTTTCAACAAACCGTAGTCATAGAAAATATAATTGTAAGAGAACCAGTCAAAATAAGGAGGACTCGTGACTATACAAAAGATTATTTCAATCTTCCAATACTGTTTATTTCGGGAGAATTCAACGAAATA
>CAILMK010000527.1 GCA_903835275.1 uncultured bacterium
GACCATGCCTACAGTGTAAGTGCATCAGTTTATGACCTTACCGGACGCATTGTAGCCTCAAACCTTGTAAACGCTGTTCAGGGTGCGGGAGAGTATAACCTGAAATTGAATGCAAATGACTATAAAATGAATGCAGGTGTGTATCTTGTTAAAATTCAAGTAGGTAACTCTATGATCGCTGAACGTTTGGTACTCATAAAGTAATTAGCAGATAGCACAAATAAAATGCAAAAAGCGTCCCGTTTAGAAGCGGGACGCTTTTTTTGTGAAGTCACCTTCATTATATTTAGCTGAAAAGCCTTGTTTAATCGTTTAAAACGAGCGTAATAATTGATTAGGAAAACGATTTTTTCATATCTTTGAAATTCTACTTTAGGCAGGTAGGAACAAGCAAACAAACTTTAAACGGTTATTTTCTTTACGCTATGAAAAAATTACGGGCTTTCGGGCAACCCGGTATTGCAAAGGTTTGCCTTGCAATATCTTTTATTTTCCTCTTTTCTGTATCATCAAAAGCTTCACTCAGTGGTACTTATACCATTGATGGCACTAAGGCAGCGAGCGGCAGCAACTACAAAACCTTTGCATCCGCGGTCAGCGATATGCTATCCGGCACCCGTGCCGATGGCGGTACAGCCAATGGTTCCGGTGTAAGTGCTGCAGTAGTATTCAATGTTGCCACTGGTACATATACGGAGCAAATCTCCATTACTGCTATCACGGGAGCTTCATCAAGTAATACAGTTACCTTTCAATCCGCTTCCGGGGATAGCTCAAAGGTTAATCTGAAGTATGCAAGTTCGGGTTCAGCCACAAATAACTATGTGGTGCAGTTGAGCGGGGCAAACTGGGTAAACTTCAGTAAAATGACCATCTGGCGCACAGGCACCAGTACTTATGGAAATGCCATTGAAGTGCAATCCAGTGCAAGTAATAATAGTTTCATGGCTTGCAGGATATTTGGTTCTAAAATAGCTGCCACCGGAACGCAGTCGTCGGTGATTTATTCCAGTACGGATAATGACACCAATAATATTTTCCAGGGAAATTCAATAAAGTATGGCAGCTACAGTTTCTTCTGGAGTGGTGTTAACACTTCAAGTTTGGAACGTTCAACGCAGATAACCGGGAATTTAATTGACAGCGCATATTACATGGCTATTTATAGCTACTACCAGGATAATATGCTGGTGAGTGGAAATACGATCACGAACCTTTATTACACGTATGCCTATGGAATGAATCTGTACTATTGCAGCAATGCATACATGATAACAAAAAATAAAATCATCATGCCGAATGGTGGTAATTATGGCATTTATATGAATAACTGCTACGGGACATCCACGAGCAGGGGGCTTATTGCAAACAATATGATTTCCATTGGAGGAACCGTTCAGACATACGGCTTGTATTTAAACTGGTGTTCCTATTTTGATGTTTATTTTAACAGCATTAATCTTACCAATACAAATTCCTCCTCGTATGGATTGTATAATTATTCATTCAACTCCTATCTTACAGATAATATAGTTGATAATTGCGTGACCAATTTCGGCGGCGGTATGGCGATGTATGTATATTATTACAACATCAATACCATGGATTATAATAACTGGTACACGACCGGCAGTACACTAGGAACATGGAATGGTACCAATTATAATAATTTAACTGCCTGGCAAACGGCTTCAGGAAAAGATCCATACGCACTTTCAGTAAATCCGTATTATAATTCTTCTACGGATTTGCACTGCAGCAGCCCGATAATGAATAATGCCGGATACGCGCTCGGTGCCGTTTCTGATGATATTGATGGTGATGCAAGGGCATCATTTCCTGATATGGGTGCCGATGAATTTAACCTTCCCGCCATTGACGCGGGTGTATCCGCGTTAACGAATCCTGCAGGAGGATATTGCGCGGGTAGCAATAGTGTTAAGGTAAATTTGCTGAATTTCGGATCTTCCAAACTGACCAGTGCCAAGATCAACTGGTCAATAAACGGGACCTTGCAAACTGCATATTCCTGGACAGGCAGTCTGGTTTCAGGTAGCACAGCTTCAGTTACGTTAGGCAGTTATACTTTTGTGACTGGTTCTTCCTATTCCATCAAGGTTTGGAGTTCAAATCCGAATGCAAGCACAGATGCCAATCCA
>CAILMK010000528.1 GCA_903835275.1 uncultured bacterium
AAGCCATAGGGGCTAAAATTTTACTATCAAGGTTAAAGCTCTTCAAATGATCGATCGCATCCTGATATTTACCTTGTTGCAATAAAATCACACCTGCATAGTAATGAGCAAGTTTGCCGGTTTTGGTCATGCCATAATCATCAGCAATTTTCAGGAAACCTGAAGTGGTCTTATCGCCATTCAAGGCAATTTTCAAAGAGTCAAGGTCAAAATACCTTTGTGCACCAATGATCTGCTTTTGAGCTTCTTCTTCCTGAGGCTGAAGATAAAAGGACTGAAAACCGATATAACCTACGATGATAAGAAGCACCGCTCCCAATGCATAAGAAACGGGTTTCTTATAGATGGTAAGTATATCTTCCAGGGTTAACCTGCTTTTGTGAGCTTGTACGGGAGTTTCCGTAGTATTTTGTTCCATTATTAGGTCTGTTTCTTTGTAAAGAGGTGCAAAAATAGCGAATTATTTATTCATTTTACCAATTAAGATGAAAGATTGATACAGAATACTTTAATCCATCAGGAAGGGATAATCCTGCTGCAGGTAGTTATCCTTGTAGAGTTCAGATGCATCCGGATACGGGGAATTTTCAGCAAACGCCACTGATTCCTCCACGATCTTTTTCACTTTCTCATCGATAGCATCCAGCTCTTCTTTGGTGGCATATTTGGAGTCAATGATCGTTTTTTCAACGTGCTCAATAGGATCCTTTGCCTTGTATTCATCCACTTCCTCACGAGTACGGTACTTGCCCGGGTCACTCATGGAGTGGCCTTTATAGCGATAGGTCTTGATTTCTAAAAAAGTAGGGATCTGTTCATTTCTTGCGCGGTCGGCAGCTTCCTTGATCGCCTTGTGAACTTCCTCGCATTCCATGCCGTTTACCTGGGCTGCAGGCATTTCATACGCGGAAGCAATCTTATATAAATCAGGCACATTGGTCGTACGCTCTACAGCGGTACCCATGCCGTATCTGTTGTTTTCACAAATGAAAACCACCGGGATCTTCCAAAGCATAGCCATGGTAAATGTTTCATGCAGTGCGCCTTGACGAACCGCTCCATCACCCATGAAGGTGATGCAGATATTTTTTGTCCCCTTGTATTTTTCAGCAAAGCCAATACCGGCACCCATCGGGATCTGAGCCCCTACGATGCCATGTCCGCCATAGAAATTATGTTCCTTGCTGAACATGTGCATGGATCCACCCTTGCCCTTGGTACAACCGTCAATCTTACCGAAAAGCTCTGCCATAACTGCGTTAGGGGTTATCCCACAGGCAATAGCATGTGCGTGGTCGCGGTAAGCAGTAATAACCTTATCGCCTTTTTCAATGGCTGACATCATTCCGGAAACCACTGCTTCCTGACCTATGTATAAGTGGCAAAAGCCCCTTATTTTCTGTTGGCCATAGAGTTGTCCTGCCTTTTCCTCGAACCTGCGCAGGAGGAGCATTTCCTCATACCAGTGCATATAGGTTTCCTTTGGAAAGGCAGAGGTAGCCGGCTTTGCGGCGGCTTTGCCATTGGTAGATGTTGTCTTTGCAGCTTGTGCAGTCTGAGCCATAATAGATGAAATTGGCCGCTAAATTACGGAAAAAACCAGAATACAGGAAACAGGAGGCAGAAAACAGGAATTAAGGAGCAGGGATCAAGGAGAGTAAATAAGTGAAAAAACAAAAAAAATCATCGAAAAATTGTGTAACAATCCCAAAGCATTAGGCATTACTCCACAACTACTTTTCCGTATGACACCTTATTGCTGCTCTCCATCCTCAAAAAGTAGATACCTTTTGGCAAGTAGGAAACAGGTATTTGGATAATGCCGGATTCCATGGAAACTCTGCTGAAAATCATTTGTCCGTTTGTGTTAAATAAAGTGATAGTTACCCTGGTCTGGTCCTGTACTTTTACATTCAAGATTTCAGAAACAGGGTTGGGATATACTAAATCCTTTTCTCTATCAGATTCTTTTGCATTTTCAATGCCATTCGCTTTCACGATATTGTTTTGTAATTGCACTGTAAAGTATTCCGTGTGAGAATATGAAGTGAGCGGGATGGAGTCAAAATCATACGTTCCAAATCCAAACATTCCGGAAACAAGACATTCTCCTTCGGGGCGAACGTAGATATTTGAAAATGTTAAACCATCAATATATTTATACCAAATGAGTTTTCCGGATTTAGTATCCATTTTGGCAATTAAAATATTAAATATTGTATCCTTGTAATAACCGAGTTTAGTGTTATCAAAATACAGGTTCCTGCCGCGAAATCTGCCGCCCACATATAATGAGCCAAATTGATCCAATACAATGGATTTACCGTACTCTGTTCCCAATCCTCCGCATCCGTATGGTCCGCAATTTACATCTCCTCCTATATTATGCGCCCATTTAAGATTGCCGGATGAATCGAACTTTGCAACAAGTATATCCTGATCTGTACCTTTGGCCCAAAGTGTGTCATTCGAAATAATACTGTATTTGTAGGCAGGGCTTATAGTCCCTAAAAAACCGGTTGCGTAATAGTTGCCCGTTGAATCCACCTTAAATGAATTCAACTCTGAATTCTCCCCATAATTTTTTGCCCAGGATAATCCCCCTTTGCTATTAAACTTGATAATAAAGAAATTATTAATTTGCAATGTTGTATTGTAATATTGGTTCCTGCCCTTATTAACATCTTTAAATGGAAGGAATTGTCCCGAATAAAAAGAATCTAATTTCCAACCCTGATACTCCAGGATTCGACCACTCAAGGATACATTTCCTATATTATCAACGGCCAGATCGGAAAATTGAAAATCATTTTCTGAAGCTCCATCAGAGTTCAAAATAGTATGTCCCCAAACGCCATTTAAATTAGGGTCGAGCTTAACGACATATGAGGCAGAGCTTACATATGGATTTGTTGGCAGATGTAAGGTTAAGGAGCCGAAAGTTATATAGGGTGGTTTATTATTTGGAAAATTCCCCAGGCTACCCATGCCATAAACACTGCCGTCATTACCAATGGTTATTTCTTTCAATCCACCGAATTGGCATTTGAATTGTTTATGAGATACAATTTTGCCGCTAGTGTCAATTTTCATGATCAATGTTTTCCCGGCAGTTGAATCAAATATATTGTTATCAAAGTTTAAGGAGTCAGCCAGGTTGTATACCATTATAAGATTTCCCTTTTGATCTGTTTTAAAACAGCTGAATTCAGTATAACTATTGGCTGTAGTTCTGATTATTTTCTGCCATTTCAGATTCATGTCCTTATCATACCTGAAAAGAAGACAATCGTGAATAGGTAAAGTATCCGTTTTAATGAACGTGATACCCTTTAAGAAACGGAGATAATCCATGTCAACATACAGAAACATGTCTCCGTTATCGCTATAAGAGAATCTAGAAAACCAGTCCTGACAGCCAACACCACCCAGGCCTTTTGCAGCGATGATCTTTTGCCCTTTTGCAAGAAAGGATATTAAAACTAAGAGGAATAAAATTATTGGTTTTTTCACAGGATCTAATTGAATTAATTTTTAAAGCAAAAATACTGTTTTTTTTGATAATTGGCGCTTTGTCGGACTCTTGCCCTATATTACATTCACTTCCGGGCTTATCGTAATGTCAAATTTCTCCTGAACGGATTTTTGAATTTCAAGAGCGAGGGCATAGATCTCATCGCCTTGCGCATCGCCGTAATTAACGAGTACCAGCGCCTGGTCTTTATGCGAACCCGTATTGCCTATACGTTTGCCTTTCCAACCGCATTGTTCTATCATCCATCCGGCGGGGACTTTTACCTTGCCATCTTCGAGATAATATCCTGGAATATTCGGAAATTCATTTTTCAGGGCAATATATTCTTCTGCGGAAACCTCGGGGTTCTTGAAAAAACTGCCTGCATTTCCTATCACAGCCGGATTAGGAAGTTTTGAATTGCGTATATGCACCACTGCGCGGCTGATGGCGCGAATGGAAAGTTCTTTTTCTCCGAGTTCGTCAAGGGTGGTTTGTATCGCTCCGTATGTGGTATTGAACTTCGGATGCTTAGATAATTTCAGAGTTACAGATAAAATGAAATACTTGCCCTTGCCTTCCTTTTTAAAGAAGCTTTCACGATAACCGAATTGACATTGCTCTGCCTCGAAAATCTCCACATGCAGGGTTTGCAGGTTAAGGGCTTCCAGGCAATAAAATACACCTTTTAACTCCACACCGTAGGCACCGATATTCTGCATAGGCGCAGCACCCACCGTACCGGGAATCAGCGATAAATTCTCTATGCCGCCAAGATTTTGCTCTATGGCATGAAGCACCAGTTCGTGCCATATTTCCCCGCTATACGCCTTTAGGAATACATAATGATCATCCTCTGCAATAGGGTGTATACCTTTGATGCTGTTTTTTATAAGCAGCCCGGCAAAATCCCTGGTAAAAAGCACATTGCTGCCACCTCCCAGGAACATCACAGGCATAGCTTTCCACCTTGCATCGGACAGCAAAGCAGTCAACTCCTCCAGCGAGCGTGCCTCTGCGAAGTGCGCTGCCTTTACATCAATACCAAAGGTATTGTATGCCTTGAGGGATATGTTTTCGAGGATTTGCACGAATTTACTTTGCTGCAAAAATGCAATAAAACTTTGACAAATTGATTTACGGCACATAAGTAATTGATTTAAAAGTTTTTATTTTAATGCCTTCCCACCGTTTCAGAATGTATTACGTATTCAGTAGTATTATCATGCAGAAGGGAGCGAAACAAATGAAAACAGGAGTACATATATGCAATGCGTTATCGGTTGTTTTTACGCCCTTACTATCTGCCACCTACCTCTTTGCGATAATAATATTCTTCTTTCCCGGCTTAACCGGCCTTGATACCCTTGAGGAAAAGTTTCTCGCAATTGCTTACATCATACTTTTTACAACCCTGCCACCGGTTCTTTTTGTAACGGCATTATTTAAAATGGGTATTGTTTCCACCATGATGCTGGATGCAAGAAAGGACAGGATCTTCCCGCAAATATTTACCTGTGTAAATTATATTGTCATTTCAGTATTTCTCCTTAATAAGTTTGGGACCACCAATGCACTTACTCTTACCATTATTTCAATAGGCATTTCAACAATTATCATCACCGTTGTCAATATGTTTTGGAAGATTAGTACGCATGCGGCAGGTATTGCAGGAATATGTTCCATATCCGCGGCGTTGTACGTAAAACATCCGGTGGATAATTTTCTGTATCCACTGATTTTTATTTGTTTTTTAGTGGTGGCTGTTTGTTCCGCAAGGCTATTCATAAGGGTACATACAATATCCCAGATCACAGCAGGGCTTGCCCTTGGAGGTATTGTTGGGTGGGCTTGTTTTTTTTATACCATTTAAGTTTTAATTTATGAAGATCATTCACGTTTCTGAAACATCTGTTTACAATTACGATGGAATATCCACCTACATAAATGAACTGATTGATAGTGCCTATAAAAACGGCGATGAGGTGCTGGTGCTTACTGCAAAACCTTATTCAAGCCATGTACGGAAATCAGCAGTAAAACCTGAAGATGTGAAATTGTTTCCATCGCTCAGGTTTCCGGGTAAGCCGAAGTTTGTTACCGTTTTCCCGATAGGATTTAATAAAATCATTGAGGATTTCAAACCTGACCTGATATGGATTCATACAATAGGTACCCTTGGAATGAAAGCTGCGAAATTTGCAGAAGGGAAATACAGAGTGGTTTATACAAAGCACTGTTTTGATGGCCTTATGTGGAATACCTACCTGAAAATTCCTCCCCGCTTTCACGGCTTTTTAAATTTCTGGGCTGATAAATTTGAAAACGATATACTGAAACATATTGATGCTGCCATTTATCATCTTGCCGATGTTGCAAAGATCAGAAGCAATAAATATTTTTCAAAATTCATTTGTATAGCGCCGCCGCTACAACTGAGGTTTTTTGAGAACAGGAAAATTCATAGCCATGAAATAGGTAAATTGATACTTGGATTTTGCGGCCGTTGCGAACCTGACAAAGGGCTTGATGATACATTTGCAGGTTTGAAAATATTTCATGAACAGCATCCTGAAATTGCATTAGAATTTATTCTGATAGGAGATGGTCCGGAAGCCGAAAGACTGGTGAAGGAATATACGTTCCTGAAGATAACAGTAACGGGTTACGTGGATAATGTCATACCGTATTACGATAAACTGGATGGGTATGTGCTTACCTCCAAGCATGAAATGATCGCACTATCATCTATGGAAGCGCTTGCACGCGGTCTTGAGGTTTTTTCCATGCCCCTGGGATATTTAAAAGAAAGTGCAGGCACGGTACCGGGCTTCCATATGTTTGAAACGCATGAGGAACTGGCAGAACTTATTGACGATACCCTCATAAAAGAAGACATATCAAAAAAGGTAATTAATA
>CAILMK010000529.1 GCA_903835275.1 uncultured bacterium
CTTGGAGTATTTGACCTTACTACCAATAGTGCAAGTGTAAGTCTTGGCAACAATAGAAACATTGTCCGCTCCGACGGAACGATGAATGCAGGACCTACTGTGCCGGGCGCAGGAAGTACAATAAATATTTTCTACACCGACACATTAACTACAGATAATGAATTACCTTCTACTGTTAACAATGTTATCGTTACTGCAAGTGGGAATGTGCATTTGAAACATAACCTCATTGTCAATGGTGATTTCACAATGACATCCGGTAATTTCATGATAGGTACGCATACCTTAACACTGGGAGGTAAACTGATAACCACAGGAACTTTACAAGGCGGAAATACATCAACTGTCTTAGTGAATGATTTTTCCGGCAGCGCTGCACAAATGGATATTCCATCAGGATTAAATTTAAGCAGGTTGAAAATAAACCGTACCAATGGTGCAAACATTAAAGGCAATATTAATATTAATGACACATTGGATCTTACCCTTGGGCAATTGAATACGGATCACACTTCAACCCTTGCGAAAATTGACACTGTTGTATTAAATAATTCCGGTATTATTCTAAATGAAAGCGGCAACAGTTATGTAAACGGACGCATCACTACGACGCGCACGCTTTCCAATAATAATACCGCAAATACTTTCGGAAATATTGGTATGGATATTACAATTCCTACAACGGGTACCAATGCAGGTTCTACTAAGATCACACGTTCCATCGGCACAAATGCTGCCGGAAGGGTAACATTAAATCACAATGGGAATCAACCAACTTATGTAAATATTTCGCGTATCTACAAGATCACTCCTACTCATAACGGAGGTTTGAAAGCTGCAATAGTAATGCATTATTTAGATAACGAATTGAACGGTGTTCCTGAAAGTGGCTTGAATATTTTCCGTAAATCGGAATTGAGCGCTGCAAATGTGTTTTATTACAGGGCTGTTGATACTCGCAATTCTACTGCAAATACACTTGGTATTGGTTCTTCGCATATAGTTGATAGTTTCTCTTCATGGACTGCAGGTGGATTCCCTGCACCACTTCCGGTGGAACTGATCAGTTTTAATGCAACTTTAAAAGACCAGACTTCTTCTGAATTAACATGGGTGACTGCATCAGAAATAAACAATGATCACTTTGACATTGAACGTTCAGAAGATGGCACTACATTTAATAAGATTGGTAAAGAAGCCGGACATGGAACTACTAATGATGTAAATAAATATTCTTACATCGATCAGTTTGGTCCCGGTATACTTGCACCTGTATTATACTATCGCCTGAAGCAAGTAGACTTTAATGGTGCATTTGTCTATACCGATATCAGGAAAGTAACACTGGATGCAAAACAAGACGGAATCAAGGTATGGTATGACAGGGATATTACAAGCCTTAATGCTATCATTACTGTCGGTGAATCACAGCGTGTCACTTTAAAAATAATTGACGTGCAAGGCAAGGTAATTGCAGATCAAAATTTAAATGCGAATAAAGGAAATAACGGAATTCGCATGGATATGCAGGGGCTTGCCAGTGGTGTATATACATTCATCTACTATCCTGAAAACGGAGCAGTACAAATGAAGAAATTTATAAAGTACTAAATTTAATATTAAGATTTCTAAAAGCCAGTCCTTGATTACGGGCTGGCTTTTTTATTTTATAATATTTGGAGTTTCAATAAAATTACCATATTTGATGCCATAAACTCATATAAACAATTTAACAATTAAAGCGAAAATTTATGGCTACACCAAATACAGATTTAATGGGTCAAAGCTGGAAAGATTTATCAGGACGCTGGGGACTTGCAATAGGAACTATGATCGTATTCTTTCTTATTACCGCAGTTAGCGGAATTATACCTTTAGCCTCCTTAATTCTTAGCGGTCCTCTGGCAGTAGGATATGCAATATTTAACCTTCGCCTTGCCAGGAAACAAAATGCCGATCTATCAAATATATTTGATGGCTTTAATAATTTTGGGACAAACCTTGCTGCTTTTTTACTAATGCTGATTTATATCATCGGCTGGACATTGCTATTAATTATCCCCGGAATAATCAAGGCAATGTCCTATTCACAAACCTTTTTTATAATTGCACAAGAACCGAATATCGGCGCAAATGAAGCTATTGAAAAAAGCATGAAAATGATGGATGGCTATAAACTAAAGTATTTTGGACTTCAACTGTTATTCATGTTGTGTGCTTCGCTTACTGCAGTGACATTATTTATAGGAATGTTTTGGGTAGCACCATGGATGCAGGTAACCCTTGCAAAATTTCATGATGATATAAGTGAAAAAGTATCATTGGAAGGATTAGGTGAAAATACTATTTTGAACATATAAATTTTAAAAACAACTTACAAATCCGCACTTAAATGCTAAAGTGCGGATTTGTCATTTTTAAATACTTTTCCAATTTGAAATACTACATTGCAAATTGCATGATCCTTTTGCTACTGCTTTCAGCTATAGTATTTTCATCTTGCGGATACTCCAACTCTCAAATAAAAAGTATTGAATGCGATACAATTTCGATACAACCTTACTCAACTTTTCCGGATTCATTGACAAATTATGTAGCCGCTAAATTAAAAAACATTTATGCACCTGTTAAAATAAATATTTCTGTTTCACTTCCAAAAGATGCTTATTATCCTGCAAGGAACAGATATCGCGCAGATTCATTGATCAGTATTTTAAGCAAAAAAACTGAAGAAGGTTATATAACTGTTGGTCTTACGACAAATGATATCAGCACAACAAAAGAAAAAATAAAGGACTGGGGTGTAATGGGACTAGGGTATTGTCCAGGGAAAGCGTGCGTGGTTTCAACCTTTCGCCTAAATAAAAAAAATCTCGCGGATCAACTTTTCAAAGTAACTATTCATGAA
>CAILMK010000530.1 GCA_903835275.1 uncultured bacterium
AAACGATCAAAAGGCAGACGGTATGCTGGATCTATATTCAAGCGATGGTACAGATACGGGCACACATGTCATTGCAAATGTACCCCGTGTATATTCTACCTTTAAAAATCTTAACGGCACCTTATATATTTTCCTTGAAACAGGGCAGATGCTTCAATGCGACGGGACAAAATCCGGCACAAAAGAATTGAATGTATATGGGATGGGGCTTTTTAATAACTACAGCACAATTTATCATGATAAAATGTATTTTTTCTGTGGGGACAGTGTTATCAAATATTATAATCAGCTCTGGGTATCTGATGGGACGGATACCGGAACCCGGGTAATTCGGCCCTCCAAAAAAATTTATGATTCAACAATGGCAGCAACTTCATTTGGCATTATTAATGATAAAATGTATTTCGGAGCATCGTTTGATAAAAACAAATACCAGCTCTGGAGTTACTCCACACCAAATCCTTTCCCGATCAATGGAGCATCGGGAGTTTGCGCCAATTCTTCAGTATCATATACTGTAAAGAAAATTTCAGGGATTGCATACACCTGGTCAGTAAGCGGTGGTACCATTAACAGCGGACAAGGCACCGATTCAGTAAACATCACCTGGAATCCGCGCGGGAATGGATATATAAAAACATTTATCAATTATACGGGCTACAGCGATAGCACAGAAATTTCTGTAAGCATTGATACTACCTGCGTATGGCCGGGAGATGCCAATAATGATAAAGTCGTCGACAATAAGGACCTCCTGAATATTGGAGTTGGGTTTAATAAAACCGGACCTGCCAGAACTTCTGCCACTATCGGGTGGTATGGGCAAATTTGCAAGAACTGGGCAGATACTTTTTCAAAAACATTAAATTACAAATTTGCAGATTGCAACGGTGACAGTACGATTGATTACAGTGATACGATTGCCATCAGGAGCAATTATTCAAAAGTGCATCCCAAGACCTTTTCCAGCAGACAAGGCACTCCTACTGATCCACCTTTGTATTTTAAATTCAGCAAGGATACTATTTTGGCAGGTGATACATTAACGGTTCATGTAATGTGCGGCTCAGGAGCAATTCCTGTAACCAATATATACGGACTTGCTTTTTCAATTCTATACAATCCAAGCCTGTTGGAAAATATTTCTGAAGATTTCAATCAGTCATGGATCTCAAAAAAAAACCTTGCATTCACATTCGCAAATTCCGGACTAATGGATATGGCAATTGTGCGTATAAACCATACTGATACTTCCGGATATGGGGAATTAATGACTCTCCATTTAAAAATTGCAGGTGCCCTGCCGGTGGGTATAACTCCATTATTATTGAGTTTTACTGAAAACCTACAGGTCAATTCTAAGCTTGAATATGTGCCGGTATATTTGAATACAGACTCAATTATGCTCAAGAATCTCGTTTCAGGAATAAGCAAGGTAGAAAAAAATATATCCCTTACCCTTTCACCTAATCCTGCTTCCGATAAATTAATAATTGAAACCTATTCCTTGCAGGAAGAATCAGGTTCATTCATTATTTATTCCGCCAACGGGCTTGAAATGACAAGCAAAACTATTGGTCTTTCAAAAGGAGAAAATAAAACGTACTTGGATATTTCAAATTTTCCTTCCGGCATCTATATACTACAAATAAAAAATCCGCGCGAAACACAACGGGTTAAATTTATAAAGGTTTATTGATATAAATCCCGATTCTATCGTGACCGGGACTAAAATTTAGCTCCAAAACCCAAATAAAAACTTCTTCCTATTGAAGGAATAATTCCGGGACCCGGATATTCATCCGTACGCAGGGTGAAATATTTTGCATTGGCAAGATTATTTACACCGAACTTGATATTATAATTTTTGATTTTCAGGGTTGCTGAACAATCCATTACTCTGTAAGCCGGAATCAAACCAACAGTTGCATCAGGGCTATAAACTGTATTGTTTGCATCCGCGAAAGATTTTCCGGTATTGCTAAAAGTAAATGTTGTGGAAAATCTTTTTATAGAATAAGTAGCTCCGAAATGATTGATGTATTTCGGCGCAAACTCTACTGAGTTTCCTTTAAATTCACCACTGGTATATTTTGCATCTATATATGCGAATGAATTAAAAAAGCTAAGCGTTCCAATCCTTGAATGATTCGTAAACATCTTAACGGGATTTATTTCAATATACGTTTCCGCGCCCTGATGGACGCTATTGGCAACATTGGTGCGATAGGTATACGGATTGCCTTGCGCATCCGTCAATAATTCTAAGCCAATGCGATTGTTGTAGGCAAGATAAAATCCACCGATATCGAAGTTTAGATAATTATGTACAGTTCCCCTCCAGCCAAAATCAGTATTGTATCCATTCGCATCTTTAAGGTTCGGATCTATTTTTGAAGATACTCCAAT
>CAILMK010000531.1 GCA_903835275.1 uncultured bacterium
CAGAATGCTGATATTTCAGGCATTGTGGAAGGCAATATTTTCGTAGACGAACTTCTTACCTTGAAGAGCACAGCAAAAATTATCGGAGACATTACTACCAAGAAACTTATTATAGAAGTTGGCGCCGGATTCAATGGCAGTTGCCACATGAAAGGAAATGGAGAAACCAACAAGGAATTCATCAGGGAAGCCGCCCTTCAAGAGGCCTGAGGAAGATCCCGCTAAATTTGGCAGGTATATGGGTGCAGGCTTTCAGCTTGTTGCGCCTGTAATAGCGGGTGTATTAATAGGAATGTTCATTGATAAGCAGTTGTCCATGAAAACCCCTGTTTTCACACTGGCATTTGCCACTATTTTCCTTGGGGTAGGCCTGTATCTTTTTATTAAACAGTTTTCAAAGTGAATTCAAAATCTTTTTTAAAGTTTACAACAGGATTATTGCAATTCATTGTAATTATGGCAGTTATAGCTGCCTATCCCCTGTGTAAATTTGTTCCTCAACGCCTGCTTTTTGCACTTGGAGAAAGTCTGCTTTTCTTTGTCTGCCTTACCTTATTAATATTTGGATTTATAGTCAGGCGTGCTAAAAAAGGAAATGAAATCCTGAACGGCTATTTTTTAAGCATTGCCATCAAAATGTTTATCGGTTTAATATACTTTGTAGTTATATTACAGGATTACAAAGACTTAGCTCTTGGATTTACGATCTGCTTTTTTTCTGCATATTTTCTTTGCACATCCTTTGAAGTTTATTATTTAATGACTAATTTGCGTCAAATTTCAGACACCCCAAAGAATGCAGATATATAAAAATATTGGATTGAAAATCAGCACATTAATCCTGTCGATGGTTTTCATTTCCAGTTTAAGTTTCGCACAGGAGCAAGCAAAATCAGAGAATTCCGGGACCCCGAAAAAATTTAATGCGGGAAAAACCATCATCGAGCACGTTACAGATGCTCATGAATGGCACATCATGGAATTAGGTGAAAAACCTGTTGCATTTCCTTTACCTATTATTATATATAGCAGTGACAAGGGTTTAGAGATGTTCTCTTCGAGCAGATTTGAACACGGTGCAGCTGATTACAATGGGTATCGTCTGGTTGGTCAGAAAATTTCTGTTGTTGGACAGGATGGAAAAGTGGATGATGCGGCAACTGCCAAGCTAATTGATTTTTCAATCACCAAAAATGTGGCTTCCATCTTACTGGTGATGTCCATACTACTTTATGTATTCATTTCAGTAGCCAATTCATACAAGAAAAATCCGGGTGGAACTCCTAAAGGCATGCAAGCACTGGTAGAACCACTTATCATATTTATACGTGATGACGTAGCCAAGGCAAGCATAGGCAAGAAGTACAAAAAATTCATGCCTTACCTGCTTACAGTATTCTTCTTTATTCTTGTTACCAACCTTCTCGGTTTGATTCCAATCCTTCCGGGTGGTGCCAACGTAACAGGAAATATTGCGGTAACGCTTACACTGGCAGTATTTACTTTCATCATTACCACCATCAACGGTAACAAACATTACTGGGGTCACATCATTGCCATGCCGGGTGTACCGAAATGGGTTCTGTTCCTCCTCACTCCTATTGAAATCATCGGTATATTTTTGAAGCCATTCGTACTTACGATTCGACTTTTTGCAAATATTGCCGCAGGACATATCATTGCATTATCATTCTTTAGTTTGATTTTCATCTTTGGTGAAATGAACACCGGACTTGGTTTTGGTACTTCCATCGTTTCAGTATTATTTACTGTATTCATGTTGGTACTGGATTTACTTGTCGCATTCCTACAGGCGTATGTTTTCACATTGCTTTCCGCCATTTATTTCGGAGCAGCTGTTGAAGAACATCATGCTGACCATAATGAAGATCCTGCAGGACATCCTGCACACGTTGATCAAAACCAACAATTACTTACCTAAAATAGCTTAATCTTTAAACACTTAATTTAATACAATTACTATGTTATCTACAGTATTATTACAAGCAGCACAAAACATCGGAATCGGTTATGGTATAGCAGCACTTGGAGCTGGTATGGCAGCACTTGGAGCTGGTGTCGGCATCGGAAGAATCGGTGGAAGCGCTGTTGAAGCGATCGCACGTCAACCGGAGGTTTCAGGCGATATCCGCGCAAACATGATCCTTACTGCCGCTCTTGTGGAAGGTGCAGCCTTCTTCGCGATGGTTATCGGTCTACTTGTTATTTTCATGAAGTAGTAAAATTCTAAATCGGCTTGGTCCCGGTTCATTCCGGGATCAGCCTTTTTTGAAATACTATCATTGAGAGTGAGGGTGCATGCGTGCACCTGTGAACGAATTTTAACAACTGAAATTTAGAATCATAACTATATGGAATTAGTAAAACCCGAAATAGGATTACTCTTCTGGATGTGCGTGACCTTCCTGATCGTGCTTTTCCTTCTTGCAAAATTTGCATGGAAACCGATCCTGAAAATGATCAGCGACAGGGAAGAATCTATATCAAGTTCCCTCGATGCTGCAAAGCAAGCAAGGGAAGAACTTGCCAACCTGAAAGCTACCAGCGAAAGGGTGATGAAGGAAGCTCATGCCGAAAGGGATGCTCTGCTTCGTGAAGCAAGGGACATCAAGGATAAGATCATTGCTGAAGCAAAATCTGCTGCCCAGGAAGAAGGTCGTAAGATCATTGCCCAGGCTAAGGATAGCATCACTTCTGAAAAGAATGCTGCACTTCGCCAACTGCGCGAGCAAGTGGTAAATATGGCAATGGATGCTTCCGCAAAGATCCTCAAGCAGCAGCTTGCTGATCCTAAACAACAGGAAGCTCTTATTGAAGCATACCTGAATGAAGTAAATTCAAGTGCAAACTAAATAATGATACATTGAGTTATTGGGAAAATAAAAATTAAGGGAACTCAAAAAACTTAATTACATAATTTACTCAATCACTTATTAACTTAACCAACTATGTCAGAAATTAGAGTTGCCACAAGATA
>CAILMK010000532.1 GCA_903835275.1 uncultured bacterium
AATACCTCGGAACGCGCTCCTACCCTTCTGAAATGGCGATTGCGATGGCACTTGATTTTCACCAGGCAATCGGTAACAAGCGCAAGGAAGATAGATTGCGTTTCCTGAAAAACTACTGGATGGAAAAAGCTGCTTCTATTCCCGGGGTAAAACTCAATACTTCGCTTAAACCGGAATTTTCCTGTGCACTCGGAAATATCAGTATTACCAATATGAAAGCCGCTGATATTTCTTCCGCCCTTGCAACTAAATATAAGATACATGTTCCGGCTATGACCCTTGAAGGACATCTTCCGGATGGTGTGAGAATAACTCCTAATGTTTATACTTCCTCAAAGGATCTTGATATGCTGGTAATGGCTATTGATGATATTGCCAAAACAGCGAAAAGCAAGTAGGTGAAAGTGACGGTATTCTTAATGAAGAAGCATGGATTTTTTATTCCTGTTTTTGTGTTCGTCATATTTTTTCAAGCGTCGAATGCTTTTGCATCCGGTGGTGATACAATAAAGATCATCAGCTATAATACGCTGAATTATGGTTTGCCTTCCACTGATGATTGTCCCGGCTTGCTGACCTTTAAAAAGCACAAATACCTCCGGGAAATTCTGGAGTATACCAGGCCCGATATTCTTGGACTGATTAAAATGACGGCAACTCCTGTCACATTTACCACAGATACTATTCCTGACAAGATACTCGATTCTGTTTGCTACCATTGCTACGATCACACACCCTTTACCAATATCTCACATTATACCAAGGAAAACATGCTGTATTTCCGCAAGGATAAGATCGGATATTTATCGACTAAATACATTTACAGTGATGTTGGGACCAGTGATATAAACCACTATAAATTGTATTATAAATCAAAGGATCTGGCAGTAACACATGATACCCAGTTTATCAATATCATTTTGGTTCACCTGGAATCGGGAGGTAGTAATTCTGATATACGTGCTACGGAGCTTGGGGCTGTAATGAAATACCTGCAGCAGAATAATTCCACGCTCAATAATTTTATTATCATGGGTGATTTTAACAGTAAGTCTTCCCATGAAAAAGGGTATCAATCAGTGCTCTTTCCTAACAATGATAAATTCAGGTTTTATGATCCCGTTTATAATAGCAGTGACTGGAAAAAAAATCCGGAAGACTATGCCATGTACCTTACGCAATCCACCCGGGAGGAAGTTCTATCCGATTGTGGTGCTGCCAAGGGAATGTACCTTGTTTTCGACCATATCCTGTTGTCAAATTCCCTGGTGAATGAAAAGAATTCCGTTAAATATCTGAAAGGTTCCTGCAAGGTGATCGGGCAGGACGGGAAGCATATAAATATTTCCTTAAACGATGCTCCAACAAACATGGCGGCACCGAAGTATATTATCAATGACCTGTACTTTATGAGCACTCATCTCCCCGTGGAAATAAAGCTGCTTATGTCTTCCAAATAACATGTAACTCCCTGTACAATTTCTTAATATGCGGTTTTCACTGAAAAATCATAACTTTGTTATCTCAAAATATTAATGCGATGAGAAAGACTCAAAACTTCCCTGCAAGCCTGAAAATAATGTTGGTTGCATTCGTGCTTTTTTATTCTCATGGAGCGTTCGCTTTTACAAACGATACACTGAAAATATTTTCCTATAATTCCCTGAATTACGGAGTCGGTGCTACCTTACAATGTCCCGGATTGCTTACCTTCAAAAAACACGTTTATCTCAGGGAGATTTTGAAGTACGAAAGGCCTGATATCATTGGTTTCATGAAAATGGATTCTTCAGTTTCATTTGCAACAGATACCATTCCGAATAAAATCCTCGATTCAGTATGCTATAAATGTTATAGCCACGGTATACCGACAAATCATAATGGGTATGCAAAAATTGACATGATGTATTACCGCAATGATAAATTAGGTTTTGTATCTACTTCCACCCTGGTTTCCGGTAATAATATTGACTCCATCAGTGATATAAACCTTCATAAACTGTATTACAAATCTCCGGATCTGGCTGCTACACATGATACCCAATTTATTAATATCATAGTTGTTCACCTGTATTCCGGAAAATTAAATAGTTCATACAGGAGCAATGAAATACTCGGCATGGTGGACACCATTCAGGCAAGATATGCTTCCCTTGGTAATTTCATTGTTATGGGAGATTTTAATTCCCAAAGTTGTACGGAATTGTGTTATCAATACCTGACTTCCCCATCGGATACCAATTACAGGTTTTACGATCCCGGCTTTTTCAATAAAGACTGGAAGGGCAACGATGCCCTTTATGCAAAATACCTGACGCAAACCACACGCGTGGATACCCTTACCGATTGTGGAAGTACAGGAGGCATGAAAGATATTTATGACCATATGTTATTTACCCGCTCACTCATGGATGGACTGGATTCAGTGAAATACCTTCCGGGTTCGTATCACGTAGTTGGGCAGGATGGGAAACATACCGGACACGCCCTCATTGATACTCCTGCAAATATCATTGTTCCCACCAATATTGTGCGGGATCTTTATTACATGAGCAATCACCTCCCGGTGGAATCAAAAATTGTAATCAGCACTCCTGCCACCGTCACAGGCATTGTAAAAAATGATATTTCAGATCCAAATATTTCCGCGCGTTTCAATTCAGAAAAATTATTAATTGACCTGAAAGACAATGAAGTTTTGCTTAATGAAAGAAGTTCTGTCAAGCTTTACGATATGAATGGCAAGGTAATTTACTCCAATATCATGAATCTTAAAAGCTCCAATTCAATTGATGTACCAAATATTTCAAACGGGACCTATCTATTGAATATAAGCGCCCACTCAGGCAGAGTCTATTCAAAAAAACTGATCCGTTTATAATTTTATCAAACAGACCGACACAGGTAAAAACACAATGAAATTCAGAATTAAAATCATCTCTCCTATTGGCATTCTTATGCTTTTTTCCTGCATGTTTATGTGCAGTAAATCGAATGCCGGAACAACCGATAGTTTAAAAATTATTTCCTACAATGTAATGAATTATGGAATCGGGGCATCCAAATCCTGCCCAGGTTTACTAACTTTCAAGCAACACCAGTATTTAAGGACTATTCTGAAATATGTCGAGCCTGATATTTTAGGCCTTGTAAAAATGACCGCTTCCCCATCCTCTTTCACTAGTGATACGGTCATTGATAAAGTACTTGATTCTGTTTGCTATCATTGCTATGCGCATTCGGATTATACCAAGAAAAGTAGCTATTACAAAGCGAATATGCTCTATTTCAAGACAGATAAAATAGGTTATATATCCACCACCTATCTTTACAGTGACTCCGGAATAGCAGATATAAATCTTCATAAATTGTATTATAAAGCAGCAGACCTTGCTACTACCCATGATACGCAGTTTATAAATATTATTCTCATTCATAATCAATCAGGAAGTAGTAGTTTTTTACAAAGAAATTCTGAAATGACAGGTGTGGTTTCCTATCTCCAGAAACATTTTACAAGCCTTGATAATTTTATTTTCATGGGTGATTTTAATACGTCGAGTATTGCAGAAAAAACATATCAGTTCCTGATAAATCCGGCGGACACAAATTACAAATTTTACGATCCTATAAACAAGACCAGCGACTGGGCAAATAATCCATCTGATTATGCAATGTTCCTTACCCAATCTACTCGGGCTACTTCACTTCCTGATTGCGGCAGCAGCGGTGCAATGACTGAGGTATTTGATCATATTTTTCCATCAGGTTCCATAATGTATGGCACCGATAGTTTGAGGTATGTTTCAGGTTCATATAAAGTTATCGGCCAGGATGGAAATCACGTTGG
>CAILMK010000533.1 GCA_903835275.1 uncultured bacterium
AGGGAAGCATTGAAAATACTTACCGAAAGCAAGGATGAATTAGAAAAAAAGGTAAAGGAGCGCACTCATCAGCTTGAAACGGCGAGAACCATTGCGGACACTGCTAATAACGCAAAATCAGAATTTCTTGCAATGATGAGTCATGAAATCCGTACTCCTATGAACGGAGTAGTGGGAATGACCGGTTTAATGCTTGAAACGAATCTTAGCAAGGAGCAAAAAGACTATATAAATACCATTCGGGCAAGCAGTGAAATTTTATTATCGATCATCAATGATATTTTAGATTTTTCCAAGGTTGAATCCGGGAAAATGGAATTGGAAAAATCGCCTTTTGCCCTTGGATCCTGCATCCGTGAGGTATTTGACCTGATGAATTTTTCAGCAAATGAAAAAGGAATTTCCTTGTGTAGCACCATTGAAAGTGGCTTGCCTGAGTTTGTAGTGGGAGATGTAGGAAGAATAAGGCAGGTCCTCCTGAACCTTGTAAGTAATGCAATGAAATTTACTGATGAGGGACAAATTTGCATCAATCTTAAAAAATTAAAAACAGAAGGCAATAAATTAACCCTTGAATATTCAGTTACCGATACAGGAATTGGTATTCCTGGAGATAAAATACATACTCTGTTCAAGGCCTTTTCACAAGTGGATTCCTCGTCATCCAGAAGATATGGAGGAACCGGATTAGGGCTTGCTATTTGTGCAAGGTTTGTTCATTTGATGAATGGTGAAATAGGCGTGGAAAGTGAAGTAGGCAAGGGAAGCAGGTTTTTCTTTACTGTTGTATTAGATATTATCAATGAAAATGAACTTGAATATCCTGTAATGGTAGCTGAAGGTTCATTTGGAAGTAAGCTTGATCCTAAACTGTCTGAGAAATTACCATTACGGATTATGGTTGCCGAGGACAATACAGTTAACCAGAAATTACTTTCCCTTACCCTTGGTAAAATGGGATATACACCGGACATTGTTGCAAATGGGGAAGAGGTTCTTTCAATGATGAATTCAAAGGAGTATGATATAATTTTCATGGATATACATATGCCCCTTATGGATGGCATGGAAGCAGCACGTAGAATCATTAATAGTACGATGCTGAAAAAACCAAAAATCATTGCAATGACTGCCAATGCACTGGCAGAAGACAAATTAAAATACCTGAGCATTGGGATGGATGATTACATCGCCAAACCTCTTATGCCTGAGCATATACAGCAGATCATTGAGCGTACTTTTTCCCTGACTGTTTAATTTCTTTTATTCATTCCGGACCACATTCGTTTATATTCTATACCACACATTTTAATGGATAAATAAAATCCTGATTTCTGTCATTTTTTAACATGACGATTCTCATTTTTTAAAATACCTGGTTATTGCAATTTTGTATGTAAATAAATAAGGAGGTTTGTATGAAAAGCATAGTTTCAGCGACAGATTTTTCAAGAACATCAAATAATGCAGTGAAATATGCTGCAGGAATAGCAAATATTTCCGGGGCGAAACTTGTTATATATAACGTGTATGATATTTATATGCCTATAACAACCTATGATGTAATGCCTCTTCCGTATGTCGATTATCGCAAGCATAGTTATAATAAACTTCGGAATCTCCAGCTTAGGATGAAAAGGCTTTATCCTAAGTTAAATATTGATATTGCACATAACGAAGGTGATCCTTCGGTTCAGATAGCTGAATTTGTGGGTAATCAGAAGCCGGATATGTTAATTATTGGGGCAAATAGTGCAACTGCTTTGGAACGATTAATTGGAAGCACCACTTCTGCAATGATTAAAAAATCAGAAGTTCCCGTATTGGCGGTACCATCGGGGGCTAAATTCAAGCCGGTTAGAAATATTCTTTTTGCATATGACCTGAATGAAATTTCTGAAGAGGCAGTAAAATGGATAAAGCAAATGGCAATTTTATTCAGTGCTAAGATTGACGTTCTCTGTCTTGTCAATGATATGGTTTTCTTTGAAAACCGCGTGCATGAAGAACAGGCAAAAATTGCAAAGAAATTAGATGGCTTACATCCTGATGTTTATTTCGCTGAATCGGCAAATTTTGCTTCCGGCATCGAAATATACGTTAAAAAGCATAAGGCGGGACTTGTTATTAGCCAACATCGCCAACATGGTTTTTTATTCAGAATTGTTAAAGGAAGCATTTCGAAGGATTTGAGTTTTAGCCTCCCGGTTCCTTTATTCAGTATACCGGAATCATCCTCTTTGGATGGGAAAATTAATACAGGTAAGACATTAAAATCAAAAGTTGCAAAAACGGTGGCATAAAAGAATTACTTTTGTTGCAGAAAATGAAATAAAATTATGTACAGTATAACAGGTTTTGCTTCCGGAATTGATCAAGGATTTTCCAACAATGGTTTTATCGCTGATTGCATGACTCAGTGTCACACCCTTTCAAATGGAAATGGTTTTGCCATTTCGATAGCAATTTTAATTGCACGGGTTTTTCTTGGGGTTTTATTTTTCTTCCAGGGATATGAAAAACTATTCGTGGTAAAGATCAAAGGAGTCGTAGATGCCTTTGATGCTCCTTTGGAGTCACATAACGTTACCCGGAGTTTTTTATATATTGCAGCAACATACACCTCTGTAATAGAATTCATTTGCGGTATATTGCTAATAGTCGGACTTTTTAAAATAATAGCGCTTAGCCTGCTTGGAATTGACCTGATATTAGTAGCTGCTGCCTTCGGGCTCATAAAGCCTATGTGGGATATGCAATATGTTTTCCCCAGGCTTTTACTTGTTCTCCTTTTGTTAATATTACCACTGAATCTGGATCATTTCAGTCTTGATTCATTCTTCTTCATAAAATAATTTCTGATTCAGATAATGAATAATAATCCTGACGTTCATCTTACCTTCCTTGGTGCAGCCGGAACTGTAACCGGTTCCAAACATTTGCTTCAAACCCCCGGTTTAAATATCCTCGTTGATTGCGGACTTTTTCAGGGGATAAAACCTCTGAGGGAAATGAACTGGGATCAGTTTTCATTTCCTCCACAGGCAGTCAATTTTATTATACTTACCCATGCCCATCTTGACCATTGTGGCTATTTGCCGGTATTGGTGAAACAAGGATTTAAAGGAAGCATAATAATGACTCCTCCAACCGCTGAACTAGCAAAACTTATTTTGCTGGATAGTGCAAACCTGCAGGAAGAAGATGCAAAACATGCCAAAGAAAATGGTTATTCAAAACATGAAAACCCGCTTCCGTTGTATACGCAGGAAGATGTGCATCATACACTGGGACATTTTCAATATCAAAATGATGAAGAATGGATAGTGCTTTCTTCAGATATCAGGTTCAGGTTCCGCAGGAACGGACATATACTTGGTTCCTGTTTCGTTGAAATGGATTGTTATGGTAGACGAATTGTTTTTTCAGGCGACCTGGGAAGACAAAACTCCGTTTTATTTCCGCCTCCACTGGAACCTGATCGCGCGGATTTCCTGTTGATAGAATCCACTTACGGAAATCGCCTGCATTCTAAAACTCCTGCTATTGATCAATTAGCCGATGTGATAAACGAGTGCATGAACAGGGATGGTAATCTTCTTATTCCAAGTTTTGCAGTAGGAAGGGCACAGGAGTTGATGGTATTGATTCATGAATTAAAAAAGAGTAACCGGATACCCAATGTTCCGGTTTATCTGGATACACCCATGGGGGAGGAGGCAACCACTATTTTGGAACATTTTCCTCAGTGGCATAAACTGGATCCTAAAACTTGTAATGCTATTTTTGCCGAGGTGAAAATGGTCAAGAAGCTCGATGATACTTTTAATCTTATCAAAAATAAGGAAAGGAAAATAGTCATAGCTGCCAGCGGAATGCTTACCGGAGGCAGGGTGCTTCATTATATTAAAGAGTATGTAAATCACGATAGAAATACCATCCTTCTTGTAGGTTACCAGGCTGAAGGTACTAGGGGACGTGCTCTTCATGAAGGAACACATGAACTGAAGATGCACGGTAAATATTTTGATGTCCGGGCTCAGGTTCGGGAACTGGATACTCTTTCAGGGCATGCTGACCAATCCGAACTTATAAAATGGGTTGGTGCCATTCGGAATAAACCTGAAAGGATATTTATTGTTCATGGAGAACCTGATGCGGCGTATGCATTCAGCAACAAAATAAAACACGTATTCGGTTATAATACCTTGATTCCTTCCTTGAGACAGGATGTGGTTTTATTTGATTCCTCCAAACCTTTTTCAGGAAATACTTCCGGCAATTAACTGAGATATATCTATTTGATTTGTGCTATGAATAATTGAATTTGTGGTGATGATTTTCGCGCCTGAACTTTGCAATAGTCGGAAGGCATCTTCTCCGAATATTCCATGAACTCCAATACAAACAATACCGGTCATGCCGGCATCAATTAGATGCATAACGGTTTGGTGCATCGTATGTGCAGATGAGATAATATCATCAATTAAAACCGGGCATTTATTCCTGTACTCATGTACATCAGGCATTTCTATTTTAACATCCTTATCACTGTATCTTGTTTTTTTCAAGACAATAAAGGGTGCATTTGCGCCTTTGGCAACTTCTTCCGCCCATTGGTAACTTTCTTCATCAGGACCAACGATTAAAGGATTTTCCACATTGCTTTTTATCCAGTTGGAAACATAAGGGGCGGAATGTAAAACCTTCGTAGGCATAGAATAAATTTCATTAAGATCATGAATCCTGTGCAAGTGCGGATCAATGGTTATTAAGGCATCAAAAAACGGTGAAATTAGTTTTGCATAATTAATTGCGCTTATGGATTCACCGGAATTAAATTTTACATCCTGCCTCATATAAGCAAGATAAGGGGCTGTCAATACAATTTCCGCTGCGCCTTCATTTCTCAATGTTTCTGCCAGCAGAATAAGTGAAACGGTTTTTGAATCGGGTTGGTTCAGGGAGCAAATAATATGTACTTTTTTGCCCTCTACATTTTTTAATAATCGTACATAAGATTCCCCGTCAGGAAATGATCGAAGCATAAAACCTATCACCGGAAATCCGGTGATTTCCGCCACTTTATTTCCGATATGTTCATTCCCGGGATATATGAGTATACTGTTTTCCATATTATTTTATTTCTAAGAATTCAGGGTGTTTATTCAGATAGTCAAATGCGTATTTAAGTGTGCCTTCGGAGGAGGAATATAAGCGGAGGATGCTATCACCTTTATGCACTTTGACTCCAAGGTGAACATTAAAAACAATTCCAGCTTCTTTATCCAATGGAGCGCCTGCAAGCTTAGCCGCTAGTGATAAAATGCGGTTATTGATCATTGTAACAGTTCCTGTTTTTTCAGAGATAAGATCATTGCTGAAAGGAGCAAAAACAGGTTCGTTGAAATATCCCTGAGCATTACAAATGGCGATAAATTTTTGATATGCTTTCCCTGTGTGTAACAGTTCTTCTGCAAGTACATGCCCTTTTCCGGGCAAGGCCTTTCCGGTTAATTCGAGAATTTCGGCAGCAATTTCAATGGATTTTTTTCTTAAGTCTTGCGGTACATTGCTTTCATTTCTCAACACCGATAAAATATCCATGGCTTCCAGGGAAGGTCCGATTCCCCTGCCAATGGGTTGGGAGCCGTCTGTAAAAACCACTTTTAAATTAATATCAATGGCAATTCCAACATTTTCAAATTCTTTTTTAAGCAATTGTGCAGATTCCCAGGTCCTCACTTTTGCAGTAGGTCCTACCGGAATATCAATAACTGCATGAGTAGCGCCTGCAGCCGCTTTTTTGGAAAGTACAGATGCGATGAGTTGAGCTTCACTATCTACATTCAGTGCCCTTTCCACCTGTATCAAAATATCATCAGCGGGGCTTAGTTTTACAGCGCCACCCCATGCCAGGCATCCACCTTCCATGGCCACGACCTTTTGCATTTCCTCTATTCCCAAATCAACCTTAGTCATGACTTCCATGACATCTGCTGTCCCTGCAGGAGAGGTAATGGCGCGGGAAGAAGTTTTGGGAATACATAAACCTGCTGATGCAATAATGGGTACAACAATGGGTGTGGTACGGTTACCCGGAATTCCTCCAATACAATGTTTGTCCGCAATTATTTTTTCCGGCCATTTAATGATCTCTCCTGTGGATATCATTGCTCGGGTGAGTGAAACAATTTCTTCTGATTTCATTCGGCCTTCTCCCGAACATGCCGTCACGAAGGCTGATAACTGGATATCGGAATACTTTCCGCTGCTGATATCATGTATTATTGAAAAATATGCATCCGCACCAAGTTCGTTACCATATATTTTTGACCTGACACTCGCCAGGGATTCTATCGGCTCCAGGTGCGTGATCTGAACAGAATCCCCGTCAGTTGCACCGAGACGCATGAACCCAATATCAGACAGGGATGCTTCGTTGGGATATAATAATTCGGATGTTACTACATTTAAAGTGGCAATGATGGATTTTTCTCCGGAACGTACCACTACCCGGGTTTCCGCCTTGAAACCTTCTGATAAACACAGAGGGCAGTCAAACCTCATATACACTATGTTTTCGGTATATGAATCAATTCCCAGTTTTCGCAATGTTAGATTATTCTTCCCGGATTCCATGGAGTGGTTATAAATAAAAAAAAACTAAAAAGGTACTATTCTACTTCTTCTTCGAATGGAATTATTTCCGGTTCAGTCTTTTGTTCACTTTCCCTGAAAAGAGCTATTTGATCTTTTAATGTTAAATTCGATGTTTTAGTAATCTCGATCCAATTTTCACCTGTTTTCCTGAAGATTCCAATGTTAAGCCCGAATTGCTCATCAAATCTGTGTTTAATATCCTTGACAGAATCTGTTCCTTCAATGATGCATGCCCCTGCATTGTGATTTCCCATTGCATCCTTAACTGATAATTCCTTCGATAATAAATTGCTTGCAAGTGCAGCCTTGGATGGGCGATGACTGCGGGAAAAGAATTCAATCTTTAATCCCGGGAATATCCTCGTGAATTCATTGCTTATTTCACTGAGGGTCTTGGAATCATTAATTTCAATGATCATTGTTTTATGTGTTTAATCTGAAGTTCAAAATTCCACAATGAGGACGTCTATATTTATGACTAATATCAAACAGAAGTATGATTTTTATCATGTTTTTGAATTTCCAATATTCAACGATAAAAATCATGACATAAATCATGTTTTCGTCTGATTATGGTCAGGTCTTATGCGTCTATATAATTGCAATTTTGCTTCGTAATCAAAGTAAAATGCAAACAGTCCAACCAATAGTCAAAGTCTTATGTTACCATTGTGGTGACGAGTGCAAGACAGATTCTGTCAGGTATAATGACAAGGACTTTTGCTGTCAGGGTTGCAGGGCGGTATACGAACTTCTTAATGAAAATGAGCTTTGCAACTATTACGATTATAATTCAAGGCCGGGACTCAAACCACAAGGATATTCGTCTGAAAAATGGAACTGGCTGGAGGATGAGGACATAGAAAAGAGCCTTTGTTCATTTACCAGCCCTTCACTTAATATTATCACACTTCATATCCCGGGGGTGCACTGTGCATCCTGCATATACCTATTGGAGAAATTGCCTCAAATGCTGAAAGGGGTGAATACTTCAGAAATTGATTTCCTTAAGAAAGAACTTATCATCAGGTATAATCCGTCAAG
>CAILMK010000534.1 GCA_903835275.1 uncultured bacterium
CTCGAAAATTATTTCATTTTTAACTTCACTAAAAGCGTTTTCAGTTTTAATAATGAGTTGTTTATATTGTTCAATATTGGAGTAATAGTTGTCTTCTTTTATAAGAGCTTCTTTTTTATCGAGTCGAAGTCTTTCTAGTCGTTCAATAGATTTGGAGATTTCATCTTGCTTTTCCCTTTTTGCATTCTCTACATTTTTTAAATGTTCATTAAAAATGGCATAAACTTTTTCTTCATTATCCTTAGCGAGATGTTCCTCTACTCCAATGCTAAGTATTTCCTCCGAGAGGGTTTCACTATAAGCTCGAATAATGGATATTCCGTCAATAGCTTTAGTATTGAATTGGTTGCAAATGAATTTGAATCGTTTTCCCATTGTGGGTGTAAATTTAAGATATTAAATAGAAATGCCGCCCTTTGGAGGCGGCATTTCTATTTATTGCAAACTGTTAACTGTATTAACTGATGACTGCTTCAGTTTCATACTCCTCCATAGGAGGGCAAACGCAGAATAAGTTTCTGTCACCGTAAGTATTGTTGATACGACCAACAGCAGGCCAGAACTTGTGTGCTTTCACATATTCAGCAGGATATACTGCCTTGGTACGTGTGTATGCATGTTTCCAGTCGTCCACCAGCACGCTTTCGCAGGTATGCGGAGCGTTCTTTAAAACGTTATCAACTTTATCAGCTACGCCAAGTTCTATCTCGTCTATTTCCTTGCGGATGGCAATCATTGCATCGCAGAAGCGATCCAGTTCTGCCTTGGGTTCGCTTTCAGTAGGCTCAATCATGAGTGTCCCGGCTACAGGGAAGCTCACAGTAGGAGCGTGGAAACCATAATCCATCAGGCGCTTTGCAATGTCTTCAACTTCTACGCCTGCACTTTGTTTGTACTTGCGCGGATCAAGGATCATTTCGTGAGCGCAACGACCATTGGTTCCTGTATACAGGATGCTGTAATATTCTTCCAGACGCGCCTTCATGTAATTAGCATTCAGGATAGCGTAGATAGTTGCGTTCTTCAATCCGTCTCCACCCATCATGCGGATGTAAGCGTAAGAGATCAGCAGGATGCTTGCGCTGCTCCATGGAGCAGATGATACTGCATGTATCGCCTTGCTATTACCCATGCTCACCACAGCGTGGCCGGGAAGGTATGGAGTGAGGTGTTCCGCTACACCGATAGGGCCCATACCGGGACCGCCACCACCGTGAGGGATACAGAATGTTTTATGCAGGTTTAAGTGGCATACGTCAGCCCCAATAAAGCCCGGGCTGGTCAATCCAACCTGTGCATTCATATTTGCTCCGTCCATATATACCTGTCCGCCGTTATCGTGGATGATCTTGCAGATCTCCATGATGCTTTCTTCAAACACACCGTGTGTGGAAGGATACGTCACCATGAGGCAGGCAAGTTCATTCTTGTATTGTTCTGCACGTGCACGCATATCGGCAACATCTATATTTCCATGTTCATCGCACTTGGTCACCACCACTTTCATTCCTGCCATTACTGCAGAAGCAGGATTAGTACCGTGTGCAGAAGAAGGAATTAAGGCTACATTACGATGGCCTTCGCCTTTATCTATGAAGTATTGGCGGATTACCATCAATCCTGCGTATTCACCTTGCGCACCTGAATTAGGTTGCAGTGATATACCATGGAAACCGGTAATGGTTTTCAGGTCACTGGAAAGATTTTCAAAAATCTCCTGGTAACCCTTGGTTTGATCCAGCGGTGCAAACGGATGCAGGTTGCCGAATTCAGGCCATGTTACAGGAATCATTTCCGTAGTAGCGTTCAGCTTCATGGTACAAGATCCCAGAGAGATCATGCTATGCGTAAGGGAAAGATCCTTGTTTTCAAGAGACTTGATATAACGCAACATTTCAGATTCTGAATGGTGCATATTGAAAACAGGATGCGTCATAAAATCACTCTTACGAGCAATAGAAGAATCCATTCCTGCATTCATTCCTTTCACCGCTTCATCAGTAGTGATCGGATGGATATTATTATTTCCGGTTACTACTGCGAGAATCAAATTCAGGTCAGCAATATTTACTGTTTCGTCAAGTGCAATTCCGATTGCGTTATCACCATCATAACGGAAATTCATTTCAGCAGCAAGAGCCCGTTTGCGAACTTCTTCCTTATTGGAAACTTCAACTGTAAGTGTATCGAAAAATGTTTTGTTACGAACTTTCAACCCTGCTTTTTCAAGGGAAGCAGCAAGCGCTTTCGCGGAAGCATGTACACGTAGTGCAATGCCCTTGATTCCCTTTGGTCCGTGATATACCCCATACATACTGGACATGATTGCAAGCAATGCCTGTGCGGTACAGATGTTGGAAGTAGCCTTTTCACGACGGATATGCTGTTCGCGTGTCTGCAATGCCATACGGAATGCAGTTTTGCCGTTAGCATCAATGGATACTCCAATGATACGTCCCGGCATATCGCGCTTGAATTCATCCTTGGTAGCAAAGAACGCAGCGTGCGGTCCGCCGTAGCCCATAGGCACGCCGAAACGTTGTGCGTTACCAACAACTACGTCTGCACCCCATTCTCCTGGAGGAGTCAGAAGCGCAAGGCTGAGTAGATCAGTTGCAACAGCAACGTGGGTATCATTTGCATGAGCTGCTTTGCAGAACTCAGCGTAATTGATCACTTCACCGGATGCATTAGGGTATTGGAGCAACACTCCGAAAAGAGCATCGTCCAGTTTTATGTCTTTCACATCACCAATAGTCAGCTCGATATTCAAAGGAGCCGCGCGGGTGATGAGGATATCTATTGTTTGCGGGTAACAATCCTTTGAAATAAAGAATTTATTGCCCTTGCTTTTATCTTTTGAGTGGAAGAGGAGGGTCATGGCTTCTGCAGCTGCCGTTCCTTCGTCCAGAAGGGATGCATTGGAGATTTCCATGCCGGTCAGGTCGGTAACCATGGTCTGGAAGTTCAGAAGCGCTTCCAAGCGACCTTGCGCGATTTCCGCCTGGTAAGGAGTGTACTGTGTGTACCATCCCGGATTTTCCATGATGTTACGGAGATTCACCCCTGGAACGATGGTACCATGATAGCCCAGACCGATATAAGACTTGTAAACCTTGTTCTTGGCAGCGATTGCCTTCAATTCCTTCAACATCTCGAATTCGCTCAGTGCAGCAGGAATATTCAATGCGTCCGGCCTGCGGATGGAAGCAGGAACCGTTTCGTTGATCAGTTGTTCAACAGATTGAACACCAATGGTTTTAAGCATTTGCTCCGTTTCGTGAGCATCAGGCCCGATGTGGCGGTTTCTAAAGTCGTCAGTCGCTCTTATGATATCATTCATTTTCTTGAAAATAAAGTCATTAAAATTTTGCGGCAAAGGTACGCAAAAGACCGCGGACGACGGACGATGGACCACGGAAAAATGTCAATAGATGATATATGTCAGTTTTTGCTCTCCGCAAAATCCTTCAGATACTCATACCTAGGCGTTAGTTTTCCATCCTTTACTATGGTGGCGCGCTCGAAAATAGGGTAGTCCTGACTGTACATGAACTTGGGTATAACTACTTCAAGCAATATTTTTCCAAAATCACGGGAGGCATCCTGTGGCAATTCATTCGGGAGATTGCTAACAGCCATTACATCTACTCTATCTTCTGCGTATGGAGCAACGATTTGCTTATCGGAAATGCGAACTCCATAAACAGGCTCTTCTATGGTAGTTTCACGGAAGGTCAAAGGAACAGAACCATTCACATCGCAGGAAACATCAGCGATTATTTTCATACGGAAGTCCGGTTTTTCAATATCATTTACCCGGAATAATTGAGCCGTTCCCGGCTTCCAGAAAATGCAATTGATGAGTACATCCGCTTCCTTTGTATAAGGCTGGAATTTGCTAATATATTCTTCCGGATGTGCATGAAAATGTTTCTTGTCAAATGTGGTTTGTCCGGGTTTTTCGTAGAGGTCTTCTGAAAGCAATTGGGTGTAGACATCATAAGGATATTCATGATGCAAAAAATCTTCCTTGCTTATTCGTGTTGCTCCGGATAGATCCATTACTTCCACGGCTCCTCCTGCTACTCGTCCGCTACCGGTGATTACAAACTTGGCAGGGGTGAAGTTTATATCATCATACTGATCCAGTACTTCCTGCAGGTTTACGCACTGGCTGGCTGGTTTCATGACGTATTCATTTCTTTTTTTGCCAAGCATGAGCAATGAATAATGCGCACCTACAATTCCAGCCCATTTACCGAATCCTATCAGGCGATTGCCTTTATCATCGGTGAGCATTTCATAATCAATGAGGGTATTTTTATTGGCAATGATGGCTTGTAATAGCTTGCGGTTATGCGGCTGCTTTTTTGCTGTATGAGAGAAGAACATGTATGTCTTTCCCGGAATGAGCCAGTCAATTCGAACTTCTTTGATGCCCAGTAACAAATCGCAGTCATCTACATTATCCACGACTTCAATGCCAAATTTCCTATAGTCATTATCTCTGATGCAACGGTTATCGCTACTCTGTATAACTATCTTAATATTTGGGTAGCGTTCCTGCAAGTCCCTGCACTGGCGGGGCTTTAAAGGAACTCGGTTATCTGTAGGGATTTTCCCTTCGCGAAGTATGCCTATTTTCATAGATTCCATACTTGCAAAGATAGTATGTCAATGTGCCAATTGGATAATATGCCGATTAGTTAATATATGAATATTACCAAACCGCTATTTTTCTGGCGATTGAATTCTGCCCGTCATTTAGATGAACAATATAAATGCCTTTGGAAAATCCGGATATATTTATTGATTCCTTTTCTGAGGAGATAAGCTTTTGTTTTAGGAGTTCTTTTCCTGTGATATCATAAATATTTAATACATAAGTTTTCTCTTTGGAATCCCACTGCACGTTCAAATTGTTTTCTGAATAATACAGTGATAAATTTTCTTTTTCACTAGTATTATTTTCAATGCCTGCGGTGGTAGTTACAATTACTATCATAGGTCTCCAGATAGAGGTATCAGGCCAACTGGCACTGCACTTAATGGTTGTACCCGTAGTGAAATTATAAACATCGCCAACTTCGTAATATGAAACATAATACGAGCCTGCTACATTATAGCTTGCAATAATAGTAGTATCCCCAACTGTAGCATAATTAATGTAGCTCCCATTACCTAAATCTATCCGAGAATTACCGTTTTTGTAATTTGAATCGGAATGATGTACTTTTATTTTTACATGTAAAGGTGAAGGACCTATGGTATCACTTACAAATGAAAAACTAAATTTGCCCGGGCCATATTGATGTATATAATTGTTTTTTTTCATTGTTTTCGTAAGTCCTTTGGCTGTTATGCAAGTAAGACTTACCGTGAAGTCATAGTTGTATGAATAAATGTGTCTTTTAAAACTATCCATTTGAGTTAGAGTGTCATTTTTGCCTCCGTATTCCCCCCAGTTCCAGACCCATTGGATTACACTGTCGCTGGCAACAGGCTTACCCATATTGTCTAAAATTGTTGTTATTGGGGAAAAATGATAAAGATGCGGTGCGCAAAATTCAAACGTATCAATTCTATTATCCGAATCAACGCTTTTAAAATCTACATTCAATGTCTGACTTCTCAAGGAGAGTCCGGAAAAAAGTAAAAATGCGAGGAAATAGTATGGTTTCATTGTCTTGTGTTTTTATCAAGACGATGAAAATATAAAAAGGGTTGCCTCGCAGGAGATTTTCTAAATCTTAGAGATGTTGAAAATCTAAAACAAATAAAAAATCCCTTCCGGTCAAGGAAGGGATTCTAAATATTTTCATTTTCTAATTATCACATTAGCATCCGCCGCGGCGGAATCACATTAATAAATTATTTTTTCTCCTTGATAGGCCACGCAAAGCTTGATTTATAAAGTAAATAGAAGTGCTCCATGATATTTTCTCCATAGCCCGGGCGCAGGCCCAATTCAAGTGCTTGTCCCGCTCCGAATTTATTTTGCGGCATTAGTGAATAGCCTACCCTTGCTCCCCAGGACTGGAACGAGGTCTTATCATTCAGGGAAGTCGTCCAGGTAACATTATTGGAGTTTAAGATAATATCATCAAAGCTGTGCCCGACTGCAAAAAGAAGATCAAAATATATAGTGCCATTTGCTTCGTAGGAAACAGGACTTCCATAATTTTTAACATCTACAATTGCATTCGTGAAAACATGCTGAATTATACCAATACTAATCATTTGGGTTGATAAACCTGTATGATAAGATTCACTTGTGAGGACAGTATCATTCTTTGTAGTCGGACTTGTATAATGCAAACTTGAAGTGAATCCATTAATA
>CAILMK010000535.1 GCA_903835275.1 uncultured bacterium
GAAATTCATCGCGTGAATCCGAATAAAACGGGATTAACGGAGACAGCCTTTAACCAGGTACTCCAGAAACTCGTGAATTAATATTTAATAGAATAAACGCTTATATAATGGGCTTCACTCCAAACAGAAAATTTGGGCTGAAGCCCATTTCTATTTGATCATTTATCCACGGCTTAAAAGCCGTGGCAATTCATTAAATTCTTAGATTAATTTAGGCAAGATTCTGGATCGTCTCGCCAAAACGGAGAAGCAATTCAGGATTTTCCTCAATGACATTTCCTACTACTATGATGTCTGCTCCGGCGCGGAAGGCAGTTTCAATTTGTTCATGGGTACGGATACCGCCACCAGCAATCAATGGAATATTGATATTCTTCTTAACCGTGCGTATCATTTCAGGAGAAAGCGGCTTTTGAGCCCCGCTTCCACAATCCATATATATAAGTTTTAATCCGAGTAATTCACCCGCCATTGCCGTGCATGCAGCAATATCAGGTTTATCAGCCGGGATAGGGAAGGTATTACTAATATAAGAAGCCGTTGTTGGCCTGCCGCCATCCACAAGCATATAACCGGTAGGAATTATTTCAACGGAGGAATTCTTCAACAGCGGCGCAATTTCCACGTGCCTGCCGATAAGAAGGTCAGCATTCCTGCCTGAAATCAGGGAGAGGAAAAACATGGCGTCCGCTTCTTCGCAAAATTGCAAGGTACTTCCCGGGAATATTATTACCGGCAGATCCGAATGGTCCTTCACAAACTTCACGCAACTTTTCATTGTGTTTTCTGTAAGCAGGCTACCTCCAATGAAGATATAGTCCACACCGGCCCTATTGGCTAAAGCCACACATTCAGCTAATTGAGAGGCTGAATATTTATCGGGATCAATAAGAAGGCTGAATTGCTTTTTGCCTGCCCCTGACTGCGCATTGATTTGCTCGTAAACTTTATTGGTCATGCCGTGCTATGTAAGGGCAGGAATTTTCGGTTATGGCAAAGATAATAAATTTTAGCACTCTTTGGAAGGTGAAAAACCGATATTGTAAAAGCAATTATACATATATTTGTCCCTTCCCTTTTTTAAAAAAAATGTTGGAGGGTAATTCTTGATTAATCAATACGTTAAGTTGAAATATTGGTTTTCATGAAAAAAAATCTTCAATAATTGGGATCAAATGACAAAGTATTTGTACTTTTGATAAAATTTTTGTCAATTTGAGGTATGAGTAACATTAAAGAAAACTTGAAATACCTTCGTGCACAGCGCGGAATTAACCAGAGCGAACTTGCTGAAGCTCTTGGCATTAAACGTACTGCCCTCAACGCATGGGAAATCGGAAGGGCCAGTCCGCGCCACGAAACGGCAAAACACATTGCCGCTTATTTCGGGGTTAGCCCTGAATCCCTGCTCTTTGGCTCGATCAAGGAAACCAATGATGCTTCCCCGGGACTCGGACAAGGTAGCCCAAATAATGTGCAGGTGCTTGCCATTACAGTTGATAAGGATGATAATGAAAATATAGAGTTGGTGAATGTAAAGGCCTTCGCAGGGTATGCAATGGGCTATGGAGATCCTGAATTCATAAAGGAACTTCCAAAATTCAGGCTTCCTTTTTTAAGCACAGGTACATACCGCGCTTTTGAAATAGATGGCGACTCCATGTTACCGATTGCCTCAGGCAGCATTGTGATCGGCCAGTATACAGAAAGCCTCGGATACGTTAAACCCGGCGACACTTATATATTCATTACCCAGAACAGCGGCATACTTTTTAAAAGGGTTGCCCGGATAGACAAGGACAAAATATTCCTTCAATCCGATAATCCCTTGTACTATTCCTATAGTCTGCCTTTATCGGAGATCAGGGAAGTCTGGAAAACAAAACTCTATATGAGTTACCAGTTACCGGATCCCGGAAGTGCCGCTTTACGAATGGATATTGCTTAGATTATATTTGAAGTTTAGTGATAAATGAAATCGGTTTTCCATAATAACCGGCGTGTTTTAGTAAAATAAATTACAAACTTGTTACTTCGTCATTGCGGGCATCAAAAGCCCGCAGTGACAAAACACGTTTCTCTCCCTTCCCTTACCTTACCTTACATTATAATATAGCCCGTTTCTTTCCCAAACACTTTTCATTTTTCAGGAAGTTTTATAACAAGCTGTAAATGAAGACCTATTTTGCAAGACTCCTCATTATTAGCATCTTCGGATTTATATGTAGGCAATGATAATTAACAAGCAGGGCTTGAAGGACTTTTCGGAGGTTTTCAACTATTTCACTGATTAGCAATAGTTAATGGTTTTTACTTTTTTTGAACTGTGTACATCTATCCGCTTTTTTTAATAATGGCGTTTAATTGGGTTTGAGAAGGTTTTGCAGAGTGAAAACTGAACTAACAATAGTGCTTTTTTTGCACTTAATTCTCGCTTTTTTTGTTATCCACATGTTGTGGACAATTCTATTAGCATAAACTTAACATTAGTCATTCAAATTTCTAATTTTGACTTCCCGCTTTCGCCAAACAAAGCAGACTACGATTGCAAAAAGTTTGCAACACAGAATAAAATATAAAAGCATGACGCAGAAGAAACAACAGAAAAATGCCACTGAAGGCATGAAATTCGACAGGCTCTTTACCTCTGATGGTACCAGCCCTTACGATCAATTCTCCTATGAAAAAAGGAGCTCCGCAATCCGTAATCCATCCGGGGATGTGGTTTTTGAAATGAATGATGTAGAAGTTCCGAAGGAATGGAGCCAGGTAGCAACTGATATCCTCGCACAAAAATATTTCCGCAAGACCGGTGTTCCAAGACCGGACGGCACGCTCGGTGGAGAAAACTCCATCAAGCAGGTCGCTCACCGTTTGGCTGATTGCTGGAAACAATGGGGCGAAAGGTATGGTTACTTTGCCACTCCAAAGGATGCGCAGGTATTTTATGATGAGCTTGCATTTATGATCACAGGCCAGTACGCCGCACCGAATAGTCCGCAGTGGTTCAATTCCGGGCTTTACAGCGCGTATGGCATTACAGGTGATCCGCAAGGCCATTACTTTGTAAATCCTGATACCAATGAACTGGAGAAATCCACTTCCGCCTATGAAAGGCCACAACCTCATGCTTGCTTTATTCTTTCTGTTGATGATGATTTAGTAAATGAAGGCGGTATCATGGACCTTTGGGTTCGTGAAGCGCGTATTTTTAAATACGGTTCCGGTGTTGGAACCAACTTCTCAAAGATCCGTGGTGCTAATGAAAAATTAAGCGGCGGCGGTTATTCTTCCGGCTTAATGTCCTTCCTCAAAATAGGTGACCGTGCAGGTGGAGCTATCAAATCAGGCGGTACTACACGCAGGGCTGCCAAAATGGTGGTTCTTGATATGGACCATCCTGAAATTGAAGAATTCATCAACTGGAAAGTTGAAGAAGAAAAGAAAGTGGCAGTATTAATAGCTGCCGGATATGATTCCGATTATGAAGGCGAAGCTTATCGCACCGTAAGCGGACAAAATTCCAACAATTCCGTTCGTATCCCCAATGCTTTCATGAAAGCGGTGGAAAAAGACGAAATGTGGAACCTGAAAGGACGCAAGGATGGGCAAACCATCAAATCAGTTCCTGCACGCAAACTGTGGGATGAAATTGGTTTTGCTGCTTGGGCTTGCGCGGATCCCGGCGTACAATATGACTCTACAATAAACGAATGGCACACATGCCCTGAAGGCGGACGCATTAATGCTTCCAATCCTTGCTCAGAGTATATGTTCCTCGATAATACTGCATGCAACCTTGCATCCATGAACCTGCGTAAATTCTTCAATGAAGAAACAGGTGTATTTGATGTGAAGGCATTTGAACATGCAACGCGTCTTTGGACCGTAGTACTGGAAATCTCCGTACTGATGGCGCAATTCCCTTCCAAGGAAGTGGCACGCCTGAGCTACGATTATCGTACACTTGGATTGGGTTATGCCAACCTCGGTTCCTTATTAATGGTAAATGGTATTGCTTATGATAGTGATGAAGCCCTCGCAATTGCAGGTGCCCTCACAGCTATCATGACCGGAACATCTTATGCTACTTCTGCGGAAATGGCACAATGCTTCGGTGCATTCAACGAATACGAAACAAACAAGGAACACATGTTGCGCGTTATACGCAACCATCGTTATGCTGCTTACAATGCATCCGATGCGTATGAAGGACTTGAGATCAAGCCTATCGGAATTAATTCTCGCTATTGCCCGGATTATTTATTATCCGCAGCCTGTGATTCATGGGACAAGGCATTGCAACTCGGTGAAAAATACGGATACCGCAATGCACAAACAACTGTGTTGGCTCCGACAGGCACCATTGGCCTGGTGATGGATTGCGATACTACCGGTGTGGAACCTGATTTCGCATTGGTGAAATTCAAGAAACTTTCCGGTGGCGGTTATTTCAAGATCATCAACCAGAGCGTACCTGCTGCATTGAGGAAACTTGGTTATGCGGAAAACGAAATTGAAAATATCGTTGATTACGCGAAAGGACGCGGCACACTGAATGGCGCACCATTCGTGAATTACGAATCATTAAAAAATAAAGGATTCAAGCAGGACGATATAGAGAAAGCGGACAGGGCGGTTTTTGCTGCATTTGATGTGGAATTCGCATTCAATGTACATACGCTCGGTGAAGATTGTCTGCAACGCCTCGGCTTCAAGGCAGAGCAATACCGCGATCCTAATTTCAATCTGTTAAAAGCACTTGGATTCAACAGGGAACAAATTGCACAACTCAACCAATACGTTTGCGGTACTATGACCGTAGAAGGTGCACCATTATTGAAAGATGAACATCTTTCCGTATTTGATTGCGCTAACCGTTGCGGAACCATTGGTACACGCTTCATCCATGCACACGGACACATCCGTATGATGGCGGCTGCACAACCATTTATTTCCGGTGCCATTTCCAAGACTATTAATCTTCCGAATGAAGCTACTGAAGCAGAAATAAAAGGCTGCTATGAAATGAGCTGGAAATATGCGCTCAAGGCAAATGCTCTTTATCGTGATGGTTGCAAACTTTCCCAACCGCTTGCTAATAAAGTGGTGAAGAAATCCGACAGCGATACTGATGAGATCATCAGCGTGGTGGAAGATGCAATAGGGCACAAAGCGCATGTACGCATAGAAGACCTTACTCCTGAACAAGTGTTGGAAGCGGCGAAATCCATCATTGCAAAAAGCGATGATACGACTTTCAAACGCCAGCTTTCCCGTGTAGTGGAACGTAAAAAACTTCCGCAACGCCGCAATGGCTTTACACAAAAAGCTACCGTGGGCGGACAAACCATTTTCGTTCGCACAGGAGATTATTCCGATGGAACACTGGGAGAAATATTTATTGATATACACAAGGAAGGAGCTGCTTTCCGTTCCATCATGAACTGCTTTGCCATCGCGGTATCCGTGGGCTTGCAGTATGGTGTGCCGCTGGAAGAGTATGTAGATAAATTCACCTTCACACGCTTTGAGCCGAGTGGTCCGGTGGATCACCCGAATATCAAATCAGCTACTTCCATGCTGGATTATATATTCCGCCTGTTAGGATTTGAATACCTCAAGCGTAATGACCTCGTACAGGTACCTCCCAAAGAAGCAGCAATAGACCCTGCCACGCTGAAAGCAGCAGCGGAAGTGCGTTCTTCCTCCAATCCACTCGAAACGCAGGAACTGTTGTTTACAGAGCTTAAAACTCCCGTAGCAACAAAGTCCACTACCAATACCACAGGTGCACATCAACTGGAAACAGAAGATGCCGCACAGCACTTCCTGAGCAATATGATGGGCGATGCGCCTGCCTGCGATGTTTGCGGACATATAACGATACGCAATGGCACTTGCTACAAGTGTTTGAATTGCGGCAACAGCTTAGGCTGCAGTTAAAATTTATACCGCCTGCTAAGACGGTATATTCATAAAGTTTTTATTTAAGGAAAGCTGCCCCCGGTCTTTAACAGCCGGGGGCAGTTGTTTAAAACAAAGACCCATATTTATGTCATTAAATGAATTTACAGAAAAACATCCATTAAAATCTTTAATTTCTGCGTTTTGCCTAGGCTGTTCGTGCGTAATATTTATATACTCAGTTTCTGAACGGAATAAAGATTTAGTTCCAAGTGGAGATTATTTACGTAAAAATGAATTGACTAATAGTTATATTCCTATTGTTAAGTATAATGAATTAAAAAGTGAATTTGAGAAGCAACAATCGACTAATACAACACTAGTTAATGAACAACCAGAAGACCCAATTGACATAAAGAATGTAGGGCCTAGTGTAATTATTTTCCCGAATGATAGTACTGATTACTATGGATTACTAATTAAATCAGACGACTCTCTTTCCTCCGATCTATTGTCTTTGCGGAAAAAGCTCAAAAATAACGGTTTCAGAAAAACCGAAATATTTAATGGGATAGATAAAAAGTATTACGTTATTACTTATGGGTTTGCTTGTGTTGGGAAAGGCATGAAAAAGAAACTTCGCAATATTCAAGAGATGGTTTGGGTTGACAGATGCAGAGTTACCACAATCGATCTCACAACAATTGCGCCAAGGGGCTTCAAAGAAAAAAGGGATAAAACATCCTTTCA
>CAILMK010000536.1 GCA_903835275.1 uncultured bacterium
AATATCTATTTCTTCTTTTTGTCCGTTGATCCTGGAATGCAATTGTTGTTTACCCAGCATATCAGTCACTACAATTTCGCCTTTCATTTCCTTACTCAGTGAAACATTCAGTTTCTGACTGGCAGGATTAGGATATAACGAAATGCTGTTTTCATCCATTACTTTTTGAATGCCTGTTTCATTTGCCTTATGCACACAAATAGTCCAGTCTTTCGTACGCATTGTATCCTGTGATCTTACCTTGACAGTATACACACCATAATTCAGGTCCACAACTTCCGCAGGATTCTTATCAGATGTAGCACCGTAAGAAAGGTCAAAGGAAAGTTTACACTGGCTCAAGTCAGCATTATCCTGCATTACGAAATAATAGATCTGGCGGTCATAATCCATCAATGTGCTATCAGCAATGGCGCCGTCAATTTTCACATTATACATATCCGCATTTCCCTGCGGTATTCCGGATGCTGATGCTTTTCCAAGGGATGTCATGCTTAAGCTATCCATAGGATAATCGCGAATCTGCAGGGCACTCATATAAATAGGCGCCGTTTCATTATTATCATCAGAGAAAATAAGGAAGCCCTGATTCTCGCCAGCCTGTACTTTATTCAGCACATCCCAGCGGGTTCCGGTAATTGTATTATATCCTACGTATTTTCCGTCAATATATACTTTTAATTTGCCGGCATTCACATCTACACTGTATGCAACACGGGCCCATTTGCCTGTATCTATGGTGCCACTGTACACTGAATTGATCCCTATTGCCCCGAACTGGTTAATGAACAAGTCCGCATCATCCGTATTGGCAGGAGATGTTTGAAGAATTGCAATATATTTACCATAGGAAGAAGGTGGAATCATTATATCCATAATGACGGAATAGGTGCCATCCAGCGTACCCAGATCCTCCGCATCAAAATTGGTATATACCAGTAGTCCGTTAGTGGGTGTCATTTGTGGAATGTACATTACCCGTGCATCTTGTCCATCAAGTTTGGCTATTGAAAATCCTGAACAGGTGTTAAATGAGGGCATCTGCTTTGCAGTTAAATTTACATAATCCCTGGGACGAATTTGAGATCCAATACCAAGACCGTTGAGGTTATATTCAAAACGCCAGTTTCCGGAAGTAAGCGAATCAGGATAAGCACCTGTGGAACCGGAGCAAATAAGTTCATTAGCATTCCATGGACGGTCAGATTCTACCCCATCCGCACCCATTGAATCATAGACAAGGATCTGCTGGTTTTCATTGGCGCCGTAGATCCATGCAAGTCCGCCAAATTTATGCACCTTGGCTTTAAACACGATCCAGTTGGAATCCGATGGTGTTGTGCCCTCCACCTCAAAGGATTTGCACCCAAGAGTAACACAGGTCTGGTAAAAATAATCGCTGCCCACGCTATCAGGGTAAGATCCTCCGTTGTACCACACCCACGGGGTATTTGGCAATACCTTACGAAGCGATTGTGCCTGGGCAATGGTTGATACATAAGGTAAAAGCCTTTCCGGAGCGGTATGGGTGCTATCCAAGGCAGCCTTTAATTTCTGAAGATCATAATTCTTGGTATTCAGGTACAAATAGCCCTTGTATTTTTCAGCAATAAGTAAGGCATCCTCCAGAGTCGGGATGGTATTGCCTTTAAAGTAATACCCTTTCCAGGAGCCTGCATCCAGAGTTTTCAGCTCTTCAAGGGTTTTCTCAGTTACCTTTCCCTGACCGTCGGTGGTACGGTAAAGTGCCTGGTCATCATGGAATAAAACATAATGCCCGTCCGAAGTAAGGCTGATATCCATTACGCAGTATTTTATCCCTCTTTTAAAAGATTCCTCTATGGAAAGGAGTGTATTTTCAGGATAAATATGCGAATATCCGCGGTAGGCGATGGCGTGAAATTTGCAACTGTCAAAATTGACTATCATCTTGGGACATTGGGCGATAGCGCCAATTCCACAGAGTAATGCCGTTACAGTAAAATAGAGTTTTTTTAACATGTGAATTATTTGATTTGCCCGTTAACAAAGCAAATTTAAGAAAAATCCTGAAACAGAACCAATTGATTATGAATCCCAAAACGCTTTAGGACTGTTAACGCTTTTTTGCGTAATTTTGCCCCTTAATTGCCCGACAGGAATATAGCGGGTTTAAACGTTTTACTACAACAAGATCTCAGTAAGTACCTATACATGAATAAGAACTACTACGGTGTAATAATGGCGGGCGGCGTTGGAAGCCGTTTCTGGCCCCTCAGCCGTAAAAAACTGCCAAAACAATTCATTGATATTTTCGGAACCAAGAAATCACTTTTTCAGGAAGCATATATCCGCCTTTCCAAGGTTTGTCCTCCTGAAAATATTTATGTGGTTGCCAATGAACAATACCGTGAAATCATTCACAAGGAAATCCCAACCATTACAGACGAGCAGATACTCGGTGAACCGCAACCAAGGAATACTGCACCTTGCATTGGCTACGCGTCCTTTAAAATTGCATCTGGCAATCCTAATGCGGTCATCGGCGTATTGCCGTCCGATCATTTGATACTTGACGAGGAGAATTTTATCAAGACGCTTACGGAAGCATACGAATTTGCTGAAAAGAACCCTTACCTGCTCACCCTCGGGATTGAGCCTACACGCCCTGATACTGGCTACGGTTACATTCAGATGGATGAAAAACATAAGATCGGAAATATCTGCAAGGTGAAATCCTTTACTGAAAAACCCAACCGCGAAATTGCCCAGCAATTATTTGACAGCGGAGAGTTTTTATGGAATTCCGGAATGTTTATCTGGCAAGGGAAGGTAATACACGCCGAATATGAAAAACACCTTCCTGAATTGTATGCCATTTTCAAGGAGGGTGAAAAATATTATTATACTCCGAAAGAGAAGGATTATATTCATAAATCCTATGAAATGTGTACACAGATCTCCATCGATTATGGCATCATGGAAAAAGCAAAGGATGTGTATGTTTTACCTGCTACATTCAACTGGTCTGATATAGGCACCTGGAATGCGCTTTACTCCTACGCTAAGAAAGATAAAAACCGTAACGTCATCCACGGCGATATGGTATTCACCCGTAATTCCCACGATTGCATCATCAATGTTCCCGGGAAAAAACTGGTGGCACTGAACAGCGTCAACAACCTGATCGTTGTAGAGGCCGATGGCATACTTCTGATCGCCGATAAGGACAAGGAACAGGAAATACGCATGGTGGTGAATGACATCAAGCAGAAG
>CAILMK010000537.1 GCA_903835275.1 uncultured bacterium
ATATTATACTTCCCTTTTTCCATGCGGGTGATCTCTTCAAATTCAGCACCGAGCTTTTTGGATTTCACGCCTGATTTCTTTTCAAGTCCAACGGTACCCTGTTTATTGGTAAGGACAAGTTCCGTTTCCTTAACTACACCATTTCTGCTATAGGAAATTGCAATTTTCTCACCCGGACGATGGTAGGCAAGCTGCTCATCAAACAAGGCACGGGAATCCATATTTTTGCCATCTGCCTTTATAATAAAATCTCCTGTTGCAAGCCCTGCTTTTTCAGCATTGCCCCCGGCAAATACTTTTTGGACATATATGCCCATAATATTATCTGCTGCCATTTTATTGGCAAGGGCTTCATCTATGTCTATCACCTCAGCTTCTATAAACGCACGTTGAACATAGCCGAATTCCTTTAAATCGCCAATTACTTTTCTAACAATATTGGATGGAATGGCAAATCCGTATCCCGCATAAGAGCCTGTCTGAGATTGTATAGCGGTATTAATCCCGATTAATTGCCCATCAGTATTTACCAACGCACCACCACTATTTCCGGGGTTGATGGCAGCATCTGTCTGTATAAAGGATTCTATAGGGAATTCATTCTTAACGATGTTAATATTCCTGCCTTTCGCACTGATAATTCCGGCAGTTACGGTGGATGTAAGATTGAATGGATTCCCCACTGCAATCACCCAGCTGCCAATGGCTGCTTCATCGGAATTCCCGAAGCTAATGGATGGGAGATTTGTTGCATTTATTTTAAGTAAGGCAAGATCACAGGATGGATCTGTTCCTATTACAGTAGCAGGATAGGCGCGCTTGCTGTTATTCAATATAACCTCAAGGTTTTTCACATTATTCACCACATGATTATTAGTGACAATAAATCCATCGGGACTGATGATAACTCCGGAACCGGATGTACCCACCTGCCCGATACTTCCAAACGGATCCCAGAAACTGGGGGCACGCTGCACTACGGAAGTACCTTTGATATACACTACACAAGGACGGGAAATTTCCGAAGCTTTTACGAAATCAATACCTGCCCTGCTTTGGGCAAAACCTATTGATCCTGAAATAATTGCAAATAAAAATAAAGCTATTTTCTTAAACACTGTTACTGAAATTTATTGTTCAATGCCCCCAATGCAAATATTTTACCAAAATTATTTTCTGGTCATTTTGACACCCAAATTGGATATTTCCTAATCCTTATGCTGAATCACATTGGCAGAAATCTGGATGATCATTTCAGGGTTCATGGGATCGTTTGAAAAAACGGTGATATCCCTTGTTTCCCTTCCATGTTTTCCTGCAGAATAAAAGGTCACTTCTATTTCACTGCTTTCACCCGGTTTTAGTTCGGTTTTCTTGGGATCAGGTGCAGTACAGCCGCAGGTAGATTTTACCTGGTAAATTTTCAGGTCCTTTTTACCCTTGTTATGGAATTTGAACGAATATTTTACAATTTCGCCCTCCTTTACTGTTCCGTAATCATGCATTTTGGTGTCAAAATCCAAACGGGTGGCCTTGGCTATTTCAAGGTCAGTCATATGTGGCAAGTATTGGTGCAGATCTACCACTACACTTATTATTTTTTCCGGTTCCGCTTCGTCATCAGTAAATAGTTTCAAAGCCCCGAGGTTCAGTCCAAGGTCTGTCATTGCGGTTGCTTCCAAATGGAACGGGATATGCATTTCCTTCCGTACAGGAATAATAATCGGTGTTTGAGCCTTAATATAATTCAATCCTGAAACTGACTTAATAGTAATTGGCCTGGATGAAGTGTTATAAACAATCAGATCCTGGAAAGTATCTTTAACATTGTTGTAAACAGAATTGTAATTCAGGGCGTTGATAATAAAATGAAGGTTCCCTGATACACTTGGGAAACTATCTTCAAAAGTTTCGGTCCTTGGCATTACTTCACCCTTAAAAGTAAGCATCATGATATTCGGACTCGTATTGGCATAAACAGTAATGTACTTGTTGAAAAGCCCGGGACGTCCCGTAGGATCAAAAGTTGCACTGATAAATCCCTGCTTGCCCGGCTTTATTTCCTCCTTGCTCCAATCCGGAGTGGTACACCCGCAGCTCGGGATCACTTTTTCAATCTTTAGTGGCTTTTCCCCGATATTGGTAAATTTGTAAGTGAAAATAGCCTTGCCATCCGCCTCATTGATTCTTCCGAAATTATGGTCCTTTACATCAAATTTTATGGCGGGCCCATCCTGGGAAAAAACGTTAAATGTAAGAAACAATCCGAATAGCAGCAGGTACAACTTTTTCATGGCAAAATATTTAGGCAAATATAGGAATAATTTCATCCTTGGGACTACAACATTTGTGCCGAAGGATATACGTCCTGCCATTGACGTAAATTCAATTCCTTTTGCATATTTGAACACTTTTTTGTAATTTTTTGTAAATTTGAACTTTATCATTGTATAATCGTTTTAGTATTTATTAATCTGCTTATGAAACTGTTTACCCATATACTAACCATTGCTTCCCTGGGCTTATTTGTAGCCTGCTCCTCCCATAAGGGCGGGGAAATGACCAAAAATAGTCCTTCAGGGGATGCAACCAAAGGGGCTACTGCCTCTTTGAAAACCAGTCCCGTATTACAAGACGATAAAAAGGACGCCGAGGGCGAATTAAAATGGTATAATTGGAATGAAGGGTATCAAATGTCCCTGAAATCCAAGAAAGTGGTCATGGTGGATCTCTATACAAGTTGGTGCGTGTGGTGCAAACGGATGGACCACGATACCTATACCAATCCGGATATTATCAAATACATCAATAGCAAATTCATTCCTATCAAATTGAATCCGGAAGCTGCCGGAACCTATAAAGTGGACAGTATGTCAATGTCAGGCGCGCAGCTTATGGGAATGCTGACTAATAACCAAAGTACCGGCTACCCAACAATAGTATTTATTTATCCAAACAGGAATATTGAATTGTACCCGGGTTACCAGGATGCGAAAGGTTTCCAGTCTACACTTAATGCAGTTGTTGAAAAAGCAAATGCAAAGCCAGGTAAGGAATAGATCTCATTCCGCAATTCAACCCCTAAATCCCCTAAAGGGGACTTTCCCATTGGCACTAAACGCACGAAGTGCAACTCCTCCCCTGTTTTTATGTGAGGTGCCAGAAAGGCGAAGGTTTTTTTAAAAAAATATTCTAATTCCATAAATCACCCTGATGAAAAAAGGCAGTATTCTTGAAAATGTTCCAATAGTTGATGTTGGAGCCAAAGGAAAAAGTGTAGCCCGCCATGAACAATTTGTGATCTTCACCGAAGATGCTGTTCCGGGTGATATTGCGGATATTAAACTGCTTCGCAAAAAGAAAGGATTCGGTGAAGGTATCGTAACTGAAATAAAGAAATTCTCCCCTGACCGTGTTCAGCCGGTATGTTCTCATTTTACCTATTGCGGTGGTTGCAGCTGGCAGAACATTAAATACGAAGCGCAACTGCGTTTCAAGGAAAAAAGCGTGGTGGATGCCATGGAGCGCATCGGTAAAATAGACGTTGCAGGCTTGCAACCGATCATCGCCTCTATCCGGACAGAATATTATCGCAACCGCCTTGACTTTGCTTTTTCTGACCGCCGCTGGGTGACCAATGAAGAAATGTATGATCCGAACTTTGTTCACGAACCCGGACTTGGATTTCACGTTCCCGGAAAATTTGATAAAGTCCTCGATGTAAAAAGATGCTACCTTCAAATGGATCCTTCCAACAGGATACGGCTTTCAATACGCCAATATGCAATAGAAAATAATCTGTCTTTTTTTCATCTGCGCAATCAGGTAGGCTTATTGCGCTCCCTCATCATACGCACCACCACCATAGGGGAAGTAATGGTGCTCATCGCTTTTCACAGAAATGATGAAGAGGATATAAAGGGCATGATGGATCATATTAAAAACAGCTTTCCTGAAATAACTTCCCTATACTATATCATCAATCCCAAGGCGAATGATACCATGTATGACCTGGACCATATTTTATACTATGGAAGGGAATACACCATTGAAAAATTAAACGGAATCTCTTACCGTACGGGACCGAAATCATTCTTCCAGACCAATCCATTTCAGGCGGAAATATTATTCCAGCAAGCCAAAGAAATGGCAGGATTGAAAGGGGACGAAATAATTTATGACCTGTATACCGGCGTAGGAAGCATTGCCCTTTATCTTGCAGATAAAGCAAAAAAAGTGGTGGGTATAGAAACCATAGACGAAGCCATTGAATTTGCGAAGGTAAACGCGCTGGATAATAACATTGCCAATGCAAGCTTTTTTGCAGGAGATGTCAAGTATATTTTCAATGATGAATTCATCGCTGCCAATGGTAAGCCTGATGTTATTTTCACAGATCCGCCGCGTGTTGGAATGGATAAGGATGTAGTGGAGCAAATTCTGAAACTTGCCCCTCAGAAAATAGTATACGTAAGTTGTAATCCAGCCACTCAGGCGAGGGATATAGACTGGATGCGCGAGCACTACAACGTAACCAGACTACAACCCGTAGATATGTTTCCGCATACATACCATGTTGAAAATATCGCGTTGCTGGAAAGGAAGTCTTGAGTTATGAGTTATAAGTTATGAGGTAAAAGCTCTTTAGGAGGAAACAACTTTCCAAAAATTTGTGTTGTCATTCAGGAGGAACCTTGCCAGTGCTACAGATAAAATTAATGCAAAGCCTCCATGATGGCGTGTTCATAGATATGCATTAGCTATTTCCCAGCTCATCA
>CAILMK010000538.1 GCA_903835275.1 uncultured bacterium
ATGCAATGAAAATGCAGGAAGTTCTTGCCAACCCCGGAAAGCCGGTAGATATGCTCATGCGCAGAAAGCATGAAAATGGCAATTACATTTGGCTGGAGGGTGTAGTTATTAATAAATTGAATGATCCGGCTATCCATGGCATCATAGCAAACTTTCGCGATATTACTGATAGGAAAGAAGCGGAAGATAGATTGGAGAAAAGCGAAAAAAGATTCCGCGCTCTTCTGGAAAACAATGACGATGCTATAACCCTAATTAATGCTGAAGGTACCATTCTGTATCTATCTCCGGGCACAGAAAGAATTATTGGATATACAGTAGAAGATACGGGTGGAATGTTTGCCATTGATTTTTTTCATCCGGATGAAATGGAGGATGTAAAGCTGCAATTTGAAAGGGCTGTGAAAAATCCAGGTGTGCCAATACCGAGCGTAAACAGGTTGCTCCATAAAGATGGCCATTATGTATGGACGGAAGGCACTACTACCAATCTGCTCGAAGACGAAAATGTAAAAGCCATTGTTGGAAACTTCCGTGATATTACGGCAAGGAAGGGAGCAGAAGAACAATTGGAGAAAAGTGAAAAAAGATTCCGCGCCATTTTTGAAAACACTAACGATGCAATAACCCTTCATGATGAAAATGGTTTTGTAATTTATAGATCTCCGGCAGTGGAGCGCATGAGCGGATATTCACTGGAAGAAATAAAGGAGAAAAGCGATCTGGATCTGTTCCATCCTGATTATATTGAAGGCCGCAGGGAACGTTTACGTGAAGCATTGAAAAAGCCGGGCGTGCCCATTTACGGAATCAATAGGCTCAGGCATAAAGATGGACATTATGTATGGACGGAAGGTACTACTACCAATCTGCTGGAAGACGAAAATGTAAAAGCCATTGTAGGAAATTTTCGCGATATTACAGCAAGGAAGGAAGCAGAAGAACAATTGGAGAAAAATGAAAAGAGATTCCGGGCTCTTTTGGAAAACAATAATGATGCGATAACACTACACGATGAAAAAGGAGTAGTGTTCTATCAATCACCGGCTGTGGAGCGAATTACAGGATACTCCATTGAAGATATGAAAAACAAAAGTGCTCATGAATTATTCCATCCTGATTATATTGAACAAGGCAGGCAACGCATTCAGGAAGCACTGAAAAATCCGGGAAAACCTATTCATGGAATCAACAGGCTTAAACATAAAGAGGGTCATTATGTATGGACAGAAGGTACTACTACCAATCTGCTGGAAGACGAAAATGTAAAAGCCATTGTCGGAAATTTTCGTAACATCACTGAACGTAAAATTGCGGAAGAAAAAATCCTGAAAGCAAACAGGCTATATTCATTTTTGAGTCACATCAACCAGGCAATTGTGCATCACAGGAATGGACATGATTTGTTTAACGAAGTTTGCCGGATAGCCAATGAGATTGGCGGATTTGAAATGGCTTGGATCGGGCTATTAGATCCAAACAGGAAAAGGTTGAAAATGGTCGCCAATAAAAATGTATCAGAATCTGATATTGAAATATTCGGTGATTTTGAATTTACACAGGGAGGACCAATTACCGAAATTCTGAACACTAAAAATTTTTATCTTAGGAATGATATAGAGAAAGACACCAATAATAAGTTGAGTGGTTATTTAAAAACGCGCGGATTTAGTTCATGGATCGCTTTGCCGATAAGCAAGTTCAACGAAATAATAGGCACCTTTAATATTTTTAGTAATGAAGCAAACTTCTTTGATGAACAGGAAATTGCATTATTAATGGAAGCCGCAGGAGATATTTCCTTTGCCCTTGATGTTTCTGCAGGGGAAAAATTACTTGCACAAAGTGAAAGCAGGTTGAAGGCGGCACAGGAAATGGCAGGTCTAGGTTATTGGGACTTATCCTTTATCACAGGAGTCGCAGTTTGGTCGAGGGAAGCCTGTGTTATGTATGGGTATTCTCCCGATGATAATATTCACACAAATCAGAACTGGCTGGATTTGGTACATCCCGAAGATTTAGGAATGGTAAATAAAATAATTGAAGAATCACTGCAAACCTTGAATGATTCTTCTTTCATTAACAGGATTATTAAAAAGGACGGATCCATAGCATACATACATTCACAGGCAAAATTTGAATTTGATAATGCCGGCAAACCCATTGGACTTAGTGGAGTAGTCTATGATATAACAGAAATAAAAAAGGCGGAAGCACAAATAATAAATTCAAGAAATCAACTTGAAAAAAATGAGATAAGATTGAAGGGGGCGCAGCAAATGGCTCACCTGGGAGACTGGGAATATAATTTGAATACAAAGGAGGTTTCATGGTCAGATGAACTTTACAGAATATATGGATTGGAACCCGGGGCGATAAAGCCATCTATTGAATTTGCTCTGGGCATGGTTCATCCAGATGATCATGAAAGAATAAAAGAAGCAGTCTCAATTTCAATAGAAACCTTCACCCCGTTCAATCATTACAGGAGGATAGCGTTGCATGATGGAAGCGTTAAACACATACAAGCTACCGGGCAATTTGATTTTGATGACAAAGGAAAAGCGGTCCGATTCCATGGCACATTGCTGGATATTACTGACATTGCTGAAAAAGAAGAGGAACTTAAAAACAGTGAACTTAAATTCCGTGAATTCTTTGACAATGCACCGGAAGCAATTACTATTCTCGACCTGAATAAAGGGGCTGCATTTGTAGCGGCAAATAATAATGCCTTAAGTTTACTCAAATGCAGCATAGAGCATTTAACAGGAAAAACGCCGGTAGATATAAGCCCTGAATTTCAACCTGACGGAAGTCTTTCTTCTGAAAAAGCTATAGAATATATCAGGGCGGCAATGAAAGGAGAAAATCCCGTATTTGAATGGGCGCTGATAGATTGCGAAGGAAGGGAATTTATCTCTGAGGCTAGATTAGCAGCATTGCCGGGAATGGGCAGCGGTAGTTTAATGACGAGTTTTGTTGATATTACAGAGCGTAAGAATGCGGAAACGCTTCGTGAAAAAATGACAATGGACCTGATACAAAGGAACAAGGACCTGGAACAATTTACTTATATCGTTTCGCACAATCTCAGGGCGCCGGTGGCAAATATAATTGGGGTAGCTGATATTTTGCAAAATCCTTCCCTCGGTGATGACACTGGAAATCTTATGCTCAAAAGCCTCTCTACATCCGTGGGTAGACTGGATGAGGTAATCAAGGACCTCAATTATATACTGCAGATAAAACGTGAAGTAAGCGAAAAAAACGAAATGGTCCGGTTTTCGAAAGTGGTGGAAGACATCAGGGGAAGTATTGACAACCTGATTAAAAAAGAAGACGTAGAAATAATTTATAATTTTGACGCAGCCAATGAAATTTTCGCACTTAAAAGTTATCTTTACAGCGTTTTTTACAATCTTATTTCCAAAAGTATTAAATATAGGCAACCCGGAGTAAATCCTGTGATCCAAATTAATAGTGCACGTAAAGCGAATAAAATTATTTTGACATTCAGGGACAATGGACTTGGGATAGACCTCAGCAAAAAAGGCGATCAGGTATTTGGACTGTACAAGCGTTTTCACACCCATGCGGAGGGAAAGGGGATGGGTCTCTACATGACCAAGACCCAGGTGGAAACAATGGGGGGCAGTATCAGCATCAGTAGCGAAGTAAACAAAGGAACAGAATTTAAAATTGAGTTTGAATTGAACCAAAACTAAACCAAATACCTAAAATGGAAAACCAGACTATTCCCGGCTTTATAGCCATTGATGATGATGAAGTATTCAATATGATTACCTCCTATACGATAAAAGATGATTTCCCGAATGCTAAAATCAGCACTTTTCTTGAGCCTGAAAAAGGTCTCGAATTTATTCAGGAAAACATTGATGCCGCATCATCCATGCAAATACTTTTACTGGACATTAATATGCCTACACTCAGCGGATGGGACGTCTTGGAAAAGCTGGATTTAATGGGCACGGAAATCTGCAGCAAATTGAAAATATTTATTCTATCCTCTTCCGTAAATGAAAGGGACAAGGCACTTGCCAATGATAATCCGCTGGTGAGCGGTTATCTGGAAAAGCCATTGAAAAAAGCGATGCTGGATACGGTGATTGCTGCCTTGTAATTGCAGATAGAGTTGAAGCCCTATCCTATTCAGGCGAGGGGAGCAGCTCGTCCCACTTCAAAGTTCAGGGTTTTGAGTTACTCCCTTCTCCTTGGGAGAAGGGTCAGGGGATGAGGTCATCGGGGATTCAATCGGTTTTTTTCTGCAATTCGCCAATTAGATTTTCCAAATTATCTTGATGCGGCGTATAAATTTGGCAAATCAGTTTCTTTGTTTATTTTCTGTTTGAATCTGTGTTTCGCCGCGGCGAATGTGAAATCAGTGTGCCAATTAGTCCCG
>CAILMK010000539.1 GCA_903835275.1 uncultured bacterium
ACTAAATGCTTAACTTGCCTTCCAATACAAGAACACAAAGAAAAAGGACGACATGGAAAACGAATTATTATAAACGAGTAAAATTACAATTAAAGCCACTGCCGAAGCAGAATGGGATGCCCTCACCAATCCTGAACAAACCAAAAAATATATGTTTGGTTGTGAAACAGTTTCCGACTGGAAAGCGGGCAGTCCCCTGGAATGGAAAATGCAATGGGAAGGCAAGGAAATGACCGCCGTAAAAGGTGATATTGTAAAGATAGAACCCGGGAAGTTTTTATCCTATACCACTATAGATCCCAATAACCCGATCATAGAGGATGTGCCGGAAAATTACCTCACGGTAACGTATTCCCTCGAGGAAAAAAATGATGCCACCGAACTGACCGTTACCCAGGGCGATTACAACAAGGTTGCCGATGGAGAAAGGCGTTACAAGGAAGCCTGGAACGAAGGTGAAGGCTGGAATGCTATACTGATACAGATAAAGGAAATTGTGGAGGAACAGATTAAGAATTAGAGATTTCTATCTCGGAATACGCTTTAATTTTCAAGTTTTCTAATTTTGAAAAAGTTGCGTCAGCTGAGAAAGGCCTTGAATTAAATCGCGTTAAAAAATCTTTGGAGTTTGGGGCGTTAAAACAAAACCTTGTTTGAGCTGTTAGAATGATTGGATAGTGATAATTGAAGCAGCGAGTTTGGTTTTGTTTAGCGTAGCGTGGGAAAGATTTTAGCGATTTCATTCACAGCCTTGATTTTTTGGTTCTTTTGCATCAAGGCAAAAGAACATCAATAAAGAAGATGCTCTATTTTAAGCTCTTATAAATTAGTTGACTCCAATAAATCAAAATCCCCTTATCTTTGCACCATGTCCTACAAACTGGCTCCATCCATCTTATCGGCTGATTTTCTGAATCTCGGAAGGGATATTGAAATGCTGAATAGCTCGGAAGCTGACTGGATCCATGTAGATGTAATGGACGGTATGTTTGTTCCCAATATTACTTTCGGTTTCCAGATCATCAAACAAGTGAAGCAAGTTGCAAAAAAACCTCTTGATGTTCATTTGATGATCGCACAACCTGAAAGATACATCAAACAATTCAAGGAAGCTGGAGCAGATATCCTGACCGTGCAATACGAAGCCTGTACCCATCTCCACCGCACCATCCAACAGATCAAAGAGGAAGGAATGCAGGCGAGTGTCGCAATTAATCCGCATACGCCGGTTCTTGCGTTGCGTGATATTCTTTCAGACCTCGATATGGTTTTGCTCATGTCTGTAAATCCCGGCTTCGCTGCACAAAAGTTTATCGAACATACCTGGATCAAACTACGGGAACTGAAAGACCTTATCCATGAAAGGAAATCCCATACACTCATAGAAATTGACGGAGGCGTAAGCCTGGATAACGCGGAACATTTGTTGAAAAAAGGAGCTGATGTTTTAGTGGCAGGAAATGCAGTATTCAACACTGCTGATCCTTTGGAAACCATCAAAAAATTTAAAGAAATAAACATTCATCAATTCCAGGCATAAGATCCGGAATTCTAAAAATTATTAAATACTATTACATGACTATTCACAGGGAAGGAAGAACATTTTTACTGGCAGTATTGCTCATTTTAGCAGGCATCAATTTTACATTATGGTATCTGGATGTGCATATTGTCTTTTATTTATTCCTTGCACTTTCAATAGTTATGATGGGTCTGTTTACGCAGTTCTTCCGCGTACCTAACCGCAAGCTTACAAATGATCCCACACTGGTGGTTTCCCCGGCGGATGGCAAGGTGGTGGTTATCGAAAAAGTTTTTGAAGATGAATACCTGAAGGAAGAACGCATACAGGTTTCTGTATTCATGTCGCCTTTCAATGTGCACCAGAACCGTGTTCCGGTATCAGGTACTGTGGAGTATTACAAATATCACGTAGGTGAATACCTCGTGGCTTACCATCCAAAATCGTCCCAGCTGAATGAACGCAATACAGCCGTTATCACTACTGCGGGTGGCACCAAGCTACTGATGCGCCAGATAGCAGGTGCAGTGGCAAGGCGTATCCGTTTCTACCTCAAAGAAGGACAAAAAGTAGAGCAGGGTCAGGAACTGGGCTTCATCAAGTTCGGTTCACGCATGGATATATTCCTTCCTTTGGATGCAGATATTAAAGTTGCCATCGGTGATAAAACCAAGGCAGGCGTAAGTATCCTTGCAAGTTTGAAGGAGTAATATACAAGTCTGCGCTTTCGCTGGCGCGAGCGGACGCTCGTGCCAGGACATCACTTAACTACTACGGCTTCACATTCGTAAAACTTCCTTTTGTTATCAGGATTTTTTTCTTTGCTGAATTTATTGCACTGAATTGAAAAGTACCGGATACCATTCCGCTTGCCGTATCCAGTGAAGAAATAAACGCGCTACCGGTATCAATCTGATAAATAGATTTAATTCCGTGATACTGATAAAAAGTATTGCCATCCAATCCCTGTTTTCCAGTTTTCATTTTGCCCGTTTGGGTAATGGAAAAGGCAACTCCAACAGAATTGGAATCCTTATCATAAGCAATAACCCCTTGATTTGTGGGCATTGGATTATTTAAACTCGTAATAGGAATTAAGAATGGAGATTTCCCCTGCCATAGTGTATCATTGAGATACATAGAGAGACTTGCCTGAAGCGTATTTGCATTTGCAGAACTTCCGGCTTCATGATCTTTTTTGCATGCCGAAACAATTACAATTATTGTCAGAAAATAATATTTTGTCTTCACCGGGTATTTTTTGAAGCACAAATATACTACCTGTACAGGTTAACATTCGCGAAATATCCCCTGTTTATAAAAACTGCTTTGTTATTGGCCGGATCATTTGCGGCAATGATAAAGGTCCCTGAAATAATATTTTTTTGCATATTATACGATGTAATCGTAATGCTACCATTCCCGATAACATAAGTTTCTCTTCCTATGGAATAAGATGTTATCCCAAGAAAACTTTGTTGCTTTCCAACAATAATTTTGGAAAATGCCATCAACAATACACTTGAATTTGGACCGCCCGCATGAATGGAATAAGTGGAATCGGAGGCCCCGCCAAATACAGATGCATCCGCATAGGGATCCGTTCCCTGCCAGAAGGTATCATTTACATCCATATTCAAAGTTGGTTTGGATGGATCCGTAGTTATAGCCGAGCCTCCAGTTGTAGATGTTGTATTATCTGCTTTTTTACAGGCAAAAGTCAACGATAAGAGCAGCAGGAGATAAAGTTTGTTTTTCATCATCATTTATTTTAGGGCAATTTAAAAGACTTTGAAGTTTCGTCCAAATAATTAGAAGGACAAAAATTTAGATTTATCCCGTACTTTGCAACGAATTAAACAAGTTCCTTGCAAGCCTCCAGAGAAAATTATTCCTTTCAAAAGGTAATTATTGTCATAGCTATCTTCCTCTTTATCTTGAAGATGGTGGCATGGTATATTACCAATTCAGTAGCCATCCTTACCGATGGGCTGGAAAGCATTGTGAACATCATCACGGCATTTATCGGTTTATACAGCCTGTATCTTTCCGCACTTCCCAAGGATAATAACCATCCATACGGACATGGAAAAGCAGAATTTATCTCCGCCGGAATAGAAGGAACGCTTATTTCCGTTACCGGACTGATCATTATTTATGAAGCTATAAATAACCTCAAGCACCCACATATATTGGGGAAGCTGGATTACGGTATTGCACTGATCGCAGCCACTAGTATTATTAATTTTCTTGTTGGATTTGCAGCTGTCCGCAAAGGAAAAAAGAATCATTCGCTTGCACTTATTGCCAGTGGAAAACATCTGGAGAGTGATACTTATTCCACCATTGGAATTGTAGTTGGATTGATACTGATATACTTTACGCATCTTGTGTGGCTGGATAGCGTCATCGCGCTTGTGTATGCAATGATCATTATCGTTACAGGATATAAAATCATGCGTTCTTCAATAGCGGGCATCATGGATGAAGCTGATAAAAAGCTCCTCGATGAAGTGGTGGAATACCTGAACAATTCGCGCACAAAAAACTGGATAGACCTGCATAACCTCCGCATCATAAAATACGGCGCCATATTGCATCTTGATTGCCATCTTACTGTTCCCTGGTATCTTACGGTTCGTGAAGCGCATGATGAGGTAAAACTACTCGAGGATACCGTAAAAAACAAATACGGAATCAGTGTGGAAATGTTTGTTCATTTGGATGGATGCGAGCCATTTTCATGTCCTCTTTGTCAGAAGGAAGATTGCAAGGTACGGCAACATCCATTCGTTTCCACCATGGAATGGACGGTGGAAAATATCTCCAAGAACATCAAGCATCAGCTGTGAGAAAATATTGAATATTGAAGTTAAATTTCTCTGTGTAACTCTGCATTTACTCTGTGTGGCTCCGTGTAAGAATTTTGTTTCACTGAGTTACCCTGGGAAAGTTCAAAGAGAACCACAGAGTTTTACATAATCTCCAAATCACAATACCAAAAACCTTTCGTCTCTCCTTCCGGCAAAGTTCCTGCAGACAATGGCCTGTACACTTTTTCTCCTGTCTCAAATTTAACAGGTGATTTAAAAATGGGACCATCAAAACAAAAGGTATGGAATTCACCGTTCTCTCCGCAGGGATCTACATTGGCAGGAAGCGATGAAATAAATTCAGTATCAATTTCCACTCCCACTTCTTTTTCCCCAAGAAATGCATCATTTACACAACAGGTAATGGTACGAAATCCCAGATTTAAAAACTGATGAATTAATTCCTTTGTGTCTCTTTTCCATAGCGGGAATACTGCCTTCATTCTCACTTTTGCAAGATTGTTTTCACGGTATTCACGCAGGTCTTCCAAAAATATATCTCCAAAAATAACATGCTCGATTCCCTCGGATTTCAATTCAATCAGCATGGCCTCCATCTTTTGTTCGTATTCAGCATTGCTGCCTACAGATACATAAACTTTCTTCAAAGGGATGCCAATACTGGCAGCCTGTGCTTCCAATAATTCCTCTCTTACTCCATGCATGGATATCCGCTTGAATTCCTCGCTCAGGGTAGTAAGCAAATACTTCACTTCATACTCGCCCTGTTTTTGTATTTCATACAAGGCAAGTGAGGAGTCCTTGCCGCCACTCCAGCAAAATATTGCCTTTTGTTTTTCTTTTCTATCGTCCATGGTCTATAGTCGATTTTTACTTCACAAAAGTAAAATCTCCCGGGCCGGGATCGGTGCGGCAGGAATCTAAAGGGGTACCATCAGCGCGGTAGCGGAATACGATGCCTGGCTGGATAAAATCCAGCGCATCGCTGCCATAGATGATGCCTGTTGCGTTATCTATGCCCAGACCATAGTATTTGTGCGCTCCGGGCTTGATGAAAGGCTGTGCAGGCAATGAGGTCTCGCTGATACCCATTCGGTAAATACCATTATCCAGGAATAAAACGCTATCCATGGTGGCATTTAGCTTCAGGCGTGTCGGCGCATCACTGGTGGTTGGGAATGTCAGCGTCAATAAAACCTTGTGTGTTACAGGATCTATACGGTGCAGGTTGGCGGGTTTAGTTTTGCGATAGGCATTGGTAAGCACCCATAATTTATCTTCCTTGTCCTTTACGATCCACTGCGGCTCCTCCCCTACCGGAATGGAATCGGTGATTTTTTCATTCACAGGATCAATGACCAATACGCAATATCCGTTCTTTACCTTGGTAACAAAAAGTTCATCATTAAAGAGCACCATTTGTTCCGTCCATCCCGATGCCGCGATCTTTGACTTGATCTTCATATCCGAACCCAATACCCAGACGCCATTGGCTCCAATATCAGAAACAAACGCCTTGTCATTATAAGGAATATAATAACGTGGCGAATTAAATCCTGTAATACTCGTAGTAGTTTTGAAGGTGGATGCATCCACCACTTCTATTTTCTGGGAATTATTTACCACGAGAAAATAATGGCTTCCGTCACCATACATACTCTCGAATACATCACCGAGTGGATAGCCATTGATCGTTTGGAAAATATTTGTTTCCGTTTGTTTGGTATCCCTGTGATAAAAAGAAACACCTGCATTTCCGTACGTAAAATTTCCTTCGCACACAACAAATACTCCGTTGGAAAATGTCTTACCGCTGGTGGTGGTTTGTTTCGGAGAATCTTTTTTGCAGGCTGATATTAGACCAGCAAATAATATTAAGCCGACATAAAATATATTTTTCATCACAAGTAAGTCATCCCCCTTACCCCCTTCAAAGGGAGAATAGCGCTTCGCGCTAAAAATCGAAGATTTTTGAATTCCCCTCCTGTTTTTAGGAGGGGTGCCCTTCAGGGCGGGGTGGTCGTAATTCGCAATTGTCGTCATATGTGTACGCTTATTCCCGCTTCAATATATCTTCCCGGCATGGGATACCATTGGATGGTCTGGTATTCCACATCAAAGATATTGCGGCATTTTATATGTAGTGTGGTGTTGATTTTTTTATAAGTAATAGTTTTGGAAATGGTCAGGTTCACAAGTCCATACCCCGGCAGGGAAATTGAATTGTCAGGTGTTGTATATCTCAATCCGGTATAGGAATATTCAGCCAGCAAAGTCCAGTTTTTATACATTCCTTTGAGTGCTGAATAAAACGTTTCTTTCGGAATATAGATCAATTGCCTTCCTTCAGAAAGATCATAATTGCTGAGAGAGGATCTGGTAATGGAATTTACATAAGAATATCCGCCGCTCGCTGCTAAAAGGGTATTCGCGGTTCTGTATTCAATTCCTTCATTCAGTTCCAATCCGGAAGTATTTACTTTCTTTAAATTTTGTGCTTCGTAATAGCCTTTATCCTTGGGAAGCCATATGATCTGATTAGTTATGTCAGAGGCATAAGTGGTCAACTCCGAATTCAAATGTGTGCGCTGAGTTATTTTTACATCACTCATTAAACTTGCATCACCCGTGTAGGCAAGTTCAGGCTTCAGGTCCGGATTTCCACCGGGAACCCAGTACAGATCATAAAGGGCAGGATAATTAAAATTTCGTCCTCCACTTATGCGCAATTGCAAACGCTTCTGTGAAAGAATATCCTGCATCAGGGCGAGATTGAAAGCGGCAGGATAAAAAACATTATTTACTGTTTCCTCACGTGCTGTTGCCAGATATTGGAAGGAACCAAGCAACTGGGAAAAACTTGCATATCCCGATATCCTTTGCTGGGTTTTATCGCTCAGGAATCCACTGGAAATCGCTTTGTCATCCACATATTGCAGAGAAGTTTCTATGTTTATATTATGGCTTAACTCGGCAGTAGCATCCGTCTTGAAAAACAATTTTTTCACCTGACTTTTTTCATCTATCAGGGATAAATAATCACGGTAATGAATGGCTTCATCCGTAAAAGCAGCCTTGGTTTGCCAGTCTATTTTATTGAATTTATGTTCATAACCAAAATACAATCTTGTAGAACTATCATTCTTCCATTGCCTGCCGTTGACAGAAGTCATAGGCTGTGCAATATCCCTGCTGAATGTCTGGTACCAGAGCATCCCGGTAAAAATATCTTTTGTGGTGGGCTGCCAGGCAAGTTGTTGGATTCCTCCATAAAGAGCACCTGCAGCTTTTGTCTGGGTTTCCTCAGGAAAACCAAACTTCGCCAGATTGAAATAAGAATAATTATTTTCTGCCTTGTAAAAGAAAATTTTTGTGACCCCCGTCAAATGACTATCACCGTAAGATGCGTCTGCATATCCCTTTTGTGTTCCAAAGCTACCGACGGAATATCCGGCATCCACATCATTTTTTCCCATGATGATAGTATTCTGCAATTGCACCGAACCGCCTAAACCTCCGATGCCTTTTTGCAAACTGGAATTTCCATAAAGCACTTGTGCATTATCAAAAGTGGAATTGGAAACCAGTGTAAAATCAAATACTCCCCCTGCCGATGAACCCACCGGAATATCATTCCAGAAAATTTTTGTCTGGCTGGAACCGGTGCCGCGCAATGAAATAGTACCAAAACCGGTACCATACGATTTTATAAAAACAGAATTATTAGTGCTTAATAAATCAGCCAGATTGCTCGTTTTGTATTGCGCTAAGGTAATGGAATCATACAAGGTGATTTTTTGAATGCCCGTCTTGTTTTTCCCCGGCTTAATGACGTTTACCTCCTTGAGCGACAGAGTATCCTTACCTATTTGCGCGTAAGAATTTTGAGCAAGAAAAACCAGCCACAATAAAACAGCAATATTTTTGATTGTCACTATCATTTACTGACAATTAAAACTTTTTTGACGCGCACCTTGCTTCCATTAATTACCCTTACAAGATACATTCCCTGTGCAAGTTTTGGAATATTGATACTTAAAACATTTGCTAAAGGTGTTGTCTTTTCTTCAAGGCAAATTCTTCCTATCAAATCAATGATCTGAACGGTAACAGGATTTGTCGGCAACTGTTGAAAACTGATAAATAATTTATCTCCTGATATAAGTGGCGATGGATAAATATGATCTGCGTATTTTAAAGTATCAGGATTCCCGTTTTCATTAAAATGCACTGAAGTGGAAGTCATTGCATACCCATCACCCTTTCCACCGCGATAAGCAGTTTGGGCTTTGAGGTTATTGGTAAAATATAAGAGTGGAAAAATTAACAACCATATGGTTGCTTTTCCAAATCCGCAATCCGCAATCCG
>CAILMK010000540.1 GCA_903835275.1 uncultured bacterium
CATCCGGATTTTTTTTGTGTGGCATAATACTGGAACCGGTAGTAAGGTGATCCGGAAAACTGATAAATCCGAAATCTGCACTCATATAAAGACATACATCGTAAGATAATTTTGATAGCGTAGCTGCAATAGCCGCAAGTCCGGTTGCGACCCATTTTTCAGTCTTCCCACGGCTCATTTGCGCATTGATGACATTGTAGTGCATGGATTCAAATCCAAGCAATGATGTAACCATTTCCCTATCCAAAGGAAAACTGGAACCATATCCTGCGCCGGAACCCAAGGGATTCTTATTGCACAAACTATGAGCAGTAACCAGCATTTCCATATCCTCTGAAAGGCTTTCAGCGTAAGAGCCAAACCACAATCCAAAAGAAGACGGCATAGCCATTTGAAAATGAGTATAGCCTGGAAGTAAATTATCCTTATTGGTTTCACTCAGGGAAATTAGTGTGTCAAATAATTGCTTTACTGAAAGAGAAATATTTTTGATCTCTGCGCGTAAATATAATTTTATATCCAGCAATACCTGGTCATTCCTGGAACGGCCGCTGTGTATTTTTTTTCCGGTTTCTCCAATGCGTTTTGTCAGGGTAAATTCCACCTGTGAGTGAATATCCTCAATACCTTCTTCAATTTTAAAATTACCTGAATGAATTTCTCTCAAAATATCATTTAATCCGTCCTGTATTTGTGCTAATTCATCATGAGTCAGCAAACCAATATGAGCCAGCATTTTTGTATGAGCCAGGGAACCTGTTACATCATGTTCGGCAAGCAAGAGATCAAATTCAGCATCCTTTCCTATGGTGAATTTCTCGAGGAATGCCGGCATGCTTTCCTTTTCTTCATTTCCTTTTTGCCAGATTTTCATGATAATAATATTTGATCAAGTATTTGGATATAAATTTGGATGCCTTCCTCGATTTCATTGATAAAAACAAATTCATCCGCTGTATGGGAACGGGCAGAGTCACCGGGACCAATTTTCACAGAGGTAAATGGCATCAATGCCTGATCTGATGAAGTTGGAGAACCATAAGTATTTCTGCCAATTTTTATTCCCGCTTTTACAAAAGGGTGCTCAATGCTAATTGAAGAAGGTTTCAAACGCATGGAACGGGGTTTGATATCGCTTTGAATATTTTGTTTAATAATGTCAAGAACTTCTTCGTGAGTGTATGCATCCGTACAACGTATGTCCACGGTAAAATCGCATTTATCAGGGACAACATTATGTTGCGTACCCGAATGAATCATTGTTACAGTCATCTTTACAGGTCCAAGCGCTGCAGATACCTTTGGAAATTGAAACGTGCGAAACCATTCAATATCCTGCATTGCCTTGTATATGGCATTCTCGCCTTCATTGCGTGCCGCGTGGCCGCTTTTTCCGTGAGCAGTGCAGTCCACTACCAACAAACCCTTTTCAGCGATAGCTAGGTGCATTTGTGTAGGTTCTCCTACAATGGCAAAATCAATTTTTCCTAGATCGGGCAGAATAAGTTCTATTCCATTCGTTCCGGAAATTTCTTCCTCTGCGGTTGCTGCATAAATGAAATTGCACGAAAGATCTTGATTATCATAATAATAAAGAAAGGTTCCAAGCAAAGCAACTAATGAAGCCCCTGCATCATTACTACCCAAGCCATATATTTTCCCGTCTTTGACAATTGGATCAAAAGGATCCAGGGTATAACCTGAATTAGGCTTTACAGTATCGTGATGGGAATTGAGAAGTATTGTTGGTTTATTTTCCGAGAAATATTTATTTTTAATCCAAACATTATTTTCTTTTCTTTCAGGATTCATTCCTTTATCAAGGAAAAACTTTTCGATGAGCGAAGCAGTACCTTCTTCCTGTTTACTGAATGAAGGAATTGCAATAAGCTGCTTTAGCAAAAATATAACTTCGCTGCTTATGCTTTCAGGCAATTGGTCTTTATTTACTGAGTTTGCTTCCTGCATTTTTCTGGTTTGCTATCATGTTTTTTATATTTCCTGCATGACCGATCCAAACACTTTTTACTCCTTTATCAATAGCAGCAAAAGCATTGTCAATCTTTGGGATCATCCCTGCGGAAATAATGTTTTTTTCTTTCAATATAGGATATTCGTCTATTGAAATATTTGAAACCAGTGAGTTTTCATCATTCACATCTTGCAAAACCCCTTTCTTTTCAAAGCAATAAA
>CAILMK010000541.1 GCA_903835275.1 uncultured bacterium
CCTCGATGTAATTATTGCTAATGCAAAGCATAATGAGCCTAAAATGACTGTGATTATAAAGGAGCTGATAAAGGGGATTGAGTAGCATTTCATACCTCTCCCCTAACCCTCTCCTTTAGGAGAGGGAGACACGCGTGCTTCGACAAAAATGAAGTGATTTGAGTTAAAGTCCGCGCGCTGATGCGGATATATTTATCCGCATCTTCGAGCCTTGGATATTTTATCCAAAACGGGATTGAATTCGCCGCGGCGAACCAGGCTCCTTTGGTTGGGATAAATATATCCCAACCAGCAAAAGTTATTAAAACAAAATCCGTAACTTGCATACCTACTGCACTGCCATGAGATTCTGTCTTTACATCTTTTTGTCTATATTATCACTTGCTGCAAATGCACAGTCGGGAATGCACTTGCAATTTCTATCACGATGGGATAATGACAGTTTAAAATCCATCGGCGGGCAAACCTTCAATGATCTTTGGGGATGGGCGGCTCCCGATGGAAAAGAATACGCCATTATCGGCGCAGTGGATTCTGTATATTTTATTGAGGTAACAGATCCTTTGCATCCCGTTGTACGCAGTGTTCAGGCAGGAAGATTTAATGAGTGCGTTCATCGGGACATCAGCAGTTATAGTCACTATGCTTATTGCGTAGCAGATGAAGGAAATTCTTCCTTGCAGATATTCGATATGCAATACCTCCCGGATTCGGTTCACAAGGTATATGATTCGGATACGCTGGTATCGCGGGCGCATTGCATTTTCATAGGAGGAGGCAATATATATTTTGCCAGCCCCGTTACCAAAGAGAATGGCGCCAACCTTGTCCATGCCCTCATGGTTGCCTCTCTTAAAAATCCTGAGGATCCGGAATTGTTAACCACTATAAATGCCAACAACAATTTTGATAATGTGCATGACCTGTATGTACGCAATGATACTGCTTTCTTGAATTGTCAGCTAAAAGGTTTGTGGATCTATGATTTTACCAAGCCTGAAAATCCGACCGTTATAACGTCCATACAGAATTATCCGGATGAAGGATTTAATCATAGTTCCGCGGTAAGCCCGGATGGGAAAACCCTTGTTTTTACTGATGAAACCGTAGGAATGCGCCTTAAAAAATACGGCCTTGCCAACTTAAAAAAACCGCGCACCGTAGACCGTAAACCGGATGAGGAAGATGTTTTCGGACTGGATTATACAAAGGGAAGTATTGCACACAATCCGTATATAAAGGGCAGGTTCATTATATGCTCCTATTACCAGGATGGAGTGGTTGTTTTTGACATGAATGACAGCGATAAACTGGTGGATTATTACGATACTTATCCGCAAAACGGAAATACGTTTTCCGGGTTTCAGGGGTGCTGGGGGGTGTATCCCTTTCTTCCTTCCGGAACCATTATCGCTTCTGATGAGACTAATGGCTTATTTTGCCTGCGCCTGGATACCATCACCGGAATTCAAAAGGATCTTATCTCCGTGGAGCAATTTAATATTTACCCCAATCCCTGTGCTAATTCATTTTCTGTTTCTTATCACGGCACCGAAACATTTACGGCAAAACTGGAATTATTTACCCTTTTAGGCAAGCGAATTGATTACAGGGAAACACTATTTTCACACGAGTTACATTCGTTTGCATTTACTGACCTACCCGCATTGCCAACAGGCATTTATTTATTAAAAATAACAACCAAAACAGGGGATATAGTATTTAAAATAAACAAAGCTGAATAGCTGCCTTTTTAATAAATATCTTTACATTAGCAG
>CAILMK010000542.1 GCA_903835275.1 uncultured bacterium
GGCATGAATATATGAATGGCACATATTGTTACCATCTCCAATCCAAGTAACTGTTTTACCTTTAATATCCCCACGGAATTCTAAATAAGTTTGCATATCTGCTAATAACTGACAAGGATGTTCAAGATCAGTTAAACCATTAATCACCGGTACGTTTGAATGTTGAGCAAAAGTAGTGACGGTTTCATGTTTATCAGTTCTCAACATAATACCATCAACCATACTAGAGATAACCTTAGCACTATCTTGCAAAGGTTCTCCGCGTCCTAACTGCGTATCTCTGGGCGATAAGAATAAAGCGCTACCGCCAAAATGTACCATGCCGGTTTCAAAAGAAATGCGTGTACGGGTAGATGATTTTTCAAATACCATGGCCAGTACTTGCCCTTTTAAAGGTTGGTAATCGCGATTTTTAGTATTTTTTAGTTCAATAGCTCTGTTTAATATCTGACGCAATTCTTCGCTCGATAAATCCAGCAGGCTAGTAAAATGTCTTGGCTTCATATTAGTGAATCTGTGTAGTGTAAGCGTAAATGATAGCCACTAAAGTATCAACCAAGTATTGGCTTTCTTGTTTAGTGATTATTAACGGGGGTAATAAGCGAATAGTTGAGTCGTTTGTGACATTAATTAATAAATGCTGGTCTAAGGCGATTTTAACCAGTTCAGCACAAGGCTTATCAAGTTCAATTCCAATCATAAGGCCTTTATTACGAATGTCTACAATATGTTGATTGTCTTTTAATTTCTCAGAAAATAGCGTGCGTAAATTGTCACCCTTAACTTGTGCTAAGGCGATTAGATTTTCGGCTTCAAGAGTGTTTAATACCGCAATGCCTGCGGCACAGGCAAGCGGGTTTCCCCCAAAAGTTGAACCGTGTGCGCCAGCTGTTAATATTTCAGATGCTTTTCCACGCGCCAAACAGGCACCAATGGGAACGCCATTACCTAAAGCTTTTGCTAAGGTGCAAACATCAGGCAGAATATCATTGTGTTGATAGGCTAAAAATTGACCAGTTCTGCCGATACCTGATTGAATTTCGTCTAACATCATTAATATATCGTGTGCGTCACAGATCCTTCTAATTTGGTTTAAATAGTCAGGTGCTGGGATATTAATGCCACCTTCACCTTGGATAGGTTCAACTAAAATGGCAACGATATTTTGATTAGTTTTTAAGGCATCCTCAATCGCTTTTACATCATTGTAGGGCACTCTAGTAAAGCCTTCGACTAGGGGTTCAAAGCCTTGTTGTACTTTTGCATTACCAGTAGCACTCAGTGTGGCCAAGGTTCGACCATGAAAACTTTTTTCCATGACAATGATGGCAGGCTTCTCAATACCTTTTGAATGACCAAATTTACGTGCTAATTTGATAGCCGCTTCATTGGCTTCTGCACCAGAATTGCAGAAGAAAACATTGGACATACCGCTTTTCTTGATTAATTTATCCGCTAATAATTCTTGGTTAGCAATGTTATAGAGATTAGAAGTATGCAAAAGTTTTTCACTTTGCGCACAAATTGCTTTATGAACCGCAGTGTGAGCATGTCCTAAATTACAAACTGCAATACCTGATAGTGCATCTAAATAACGTTGATTATTTACATCGATCAACCAAACGCCTTCTCCACGATCAAAGGTGACCGGTAAGCGATTGTATGTTGGCATGATGTGAGTCATTGAGTTAACCTGATAAAAAAACATTTGATTATAAGATTCAATTAAGATGCAGGCAAGAAATGCTTGATAAGAATTGCTTTTTTAAATGCTCCAAAGTTGATAGAATTGGCTAACCCTTTATTAAATCGAGTGATTAATAGTTATGAGCGTTATAGAAAGAATAAAAGACCAGTTAGAAAATAACTCAGTTATATTGTATATGAAAGGTACA
>CAILMK010000543.1 GCA_903835275.1 uncultured bacterium
AATGCAAAAACCGCCGGGGGATATTGTTTACGATATAGAAATAAAAACCAACGGACAAACCAAACATTACGAAATTCCAAGTTCTAAAAAGAAGGATCTTCCCCGCCGTTTGCTTACCCAATACAAAAAATTGGAGGAGCTTGCTAATGCTGTCCGGAAGGAGCAGAATGCATATGAAAAAAAGCAGATCATTCTGAATAATCCCTGAGCTCAAAATACAAAATCCTAATATCTAAACTCTAAAATAAGGATTCAAAAACACTTAAAAAAAGAGTATGAAAAACGTATTACTTGCTTTCCTGGTGATTTTGGTTGGAACAATTACCTTACAGGCTAAATCCAGATTAGGGCTTCCTCCGCAATTTGCTCCTGAAGTCCATGAGCCGGAAGTTGTAACTTATGTGGAGAAACCGGAAACAGATCTTGCTAAGTTTAGTACTCAACATATCAATCCGTTAAAAGATATTGATATTATTGAACAGAAAGGGAATCCTGTGGATGGGCAATTGTTCAATATAATTATAATATTTTTTTTAGGGGGGCTGATAGCTGGTGCTGTATTGGTTTACAGGAAAAAAATGCAAAATAATTTTCCTGATGGGGGTGCTACTATTCTTGACATGGATATCAACGATACTCATTCCTTTGCCTGATTCTTATCAGGATCGCTTTCTTATCACCGTCCGGATAAATAATTGCTTAATTTCGTGCCAATAAATTATTCATGAAAAAAGCGTTTATCCTTGTTCTCGTTTCCTTCTGTACACTATTCCTGTTGCCGGTAAATCATTTATCTGCGGATAGCCTTGCCTCGCGCAGCGGGTCAGAGGCAAAACAAAAAGCTCCGGCAGATAGTGCAAGTGGACGCCAGGCAAAAGCAAAAGACCGTAAATATTGGGACAGCGTAGATGAGAAGCAAATGTCTGTACAGAATTCCCTTACAGATATTCAGCAGAAAAAAATAGATTACAGTCACACCAAGCAACGAATTACCTTGCTGGTATTTTTCATACTTTCACTTTTTGCCGTATACAGAATTATTGCCCTGGGTAAAAAGCAAAAGGCTTTGATCAAACTCCGACAGGAAGGAGGAGGCACTGATGGAAACATTACGTTTAAACATGAAGACATCAGCCAAACACGTTTGGATAAGATCGCGGAATTGAAAAAGGCCATTAAAAAAGACCCGAAAAATGCTTCACCCTATATAAACCGTGGCGATTATTATGTGACCTGTGGATTGATTTCTGCTGCCATAAAAGATTATTCCAAGGCTATAACGCTGGATCCATCCAATGCAATGGCATACTGGCAGCGGCATTTAGCTAATAAGATCCTCGGCAGGAATATCAGCGCCGATAAGGACAGGGTAAAAGCGCTTTCCCTGGATCCTTCGCTGGATCTTTCCTCGTTGAATTAACAAACTCCTTCTAAAGCGATTGGGTTTTATACCAATTGCTGTCGCGAGGCTCCTGCCTCGTGACATTTATTATCAGGGCTCCAGCCCTGAGTTAAAAACCCCAAAAAAATCTTAATATTGCATTTGGAATCACACTCGCTATGCGCCGGATATTTTTTGTTCTCTTACTGATGGTCCCATTGTTCCTATCGTATGGATATGGGTTTGTGGCTGAAAAAGTGCCTGTTACCCGACTGGCCGACCTTAATGGCAACACTGATAGTATCCATAACTCACGGAATGGACAAAGATCCTATCTCGATGATATACACGATGAAAGAAAAGAACAGGAAAACAGGTCACGGAGGAGCAGCTGGATATTTGCTGGCGTATTTGCGGCATTGATATTGTTAGCAATAAGTGCCAGAAGGAAATCTGAGCGTGACAGGAAAGAGTTATAAATTATGAGTGATGAGTTATGAGTTTGAGCTCATTTAGAGTTTAGATATTAGAGTTTAGGATTTAGTATTTTGATTTATGAAGAATATATTTTGTGTTTTTGCATTTCTGATTTTTATATCAGCTTCTTTGTTTGCCAAACCCGATACTGCACTCATCGGAAGATGGGTGGCAAGGGATAGCGCCGTTATCACCGAGATACGCTTTGAAAAAGGTGGTTATATCACCATGATCATAAGCGGTCAAACGATCGGCGGGAAGGATTACATTTATCAAAACGTCACGATGGATATGACCTACGATTGCTATACGATAGGCAATCCCCACAATATAGATATTACCCTCACAGCCCATGGCAGCGGACAGATAGTCCGTAGAATGGCGGGAATTTACGAATTCGTCAGCCCGAAGCAACTACGCGTTAAGATAAATATTAGCGGCACTGACCGTCCCGGTAATTTCAAAACACCCGTCGACGAAGAAAACGATCCTGTACCGATTCTCTTTGATAAGGCAAAGTGAGTGATAAAGTGAGGAGGTGAGAGGTAATGTTCTCGCTCGCGTCCCGCGAGTGTGAGATTCAGATGGCGTGCCCCCTAATTCCTGTCCGAATGAGATTGTTTGAATAACAGGGCTATATGCGTATTATTTGTTATTTTTGAAAAAATAATCATTTGCCTTTATGCCCAAAGAAGAATTTGAAATTATCCCCGAACTGATTCAAGGACCATCTCAGGATTTCACCCATCATCTAAATCTTGCCAATAATGAGCGCATCATTTTTTCCGCTCCCTATGGATTTGGAAAAACCACCTTTATAGAACAGTACTTTAAAGCCGAGGAGAATCTTGAAAAGTATGAAGTGATTCATCTTTTTCTTGTCAATTATTCTATTGCAAGTAATGAGGACATTTTCAGGTATTTGAAATTCGACATTATTTGTGAGCTCTTAGAGAAGGACATTAGTCTTGTGGAAAATGACTTTAGCTATTTAGATACGCTACCAGTGTTTATTCAAAACAATCTACCGTCTATTGGTTTGTTACTTCTTCTTATGATTCCGAAACTAGGAAAAGAAGCAAAAGATATTTATGAAAAGGCTGACGACCTGCGTAAAAAGTTTAAGGAATTTCATAAAACAGCGAATAAGGGCGATGTAGAAGAATTGACTGAATTTGAAAAGGAGATCATTGAGAAAGAAGGTTCTTTATATGAGGAAAATTTTTACACCCATTTTATACGCGACAAGCTTTTCGAACTTAAAAATAATTCATCCAAAGAAACCATTCTTATACTTGATGACCTTGACCGTATAGATCCTCATCACATTTTCAGGTTATTCAATGTTTTTGCAGCGCACCTGGATACTAAAGAGCGACACAATAAATTTGGGTTTGATAAGGTAATATTTGTTTGTGATATTGATAATATCCGAAATATTTTCAAAAGCAATTACGGTGCGAATACTGATTTCAATGGCTATATAGATAAGTTTTATAGCAAGGTTATTTATAATTTTGATAATAGAAATGCAATACTTAACATTGGACACAGACTAATAACTAACATGAATTATTTATGTCAAAATGAAATATTTACTAAGATATTAAATAATAATGTTGAAAAGTATAGAAAAGAAGTGTTTTATTGTTTTCAGTCTTTTGCACATTATAAAGGCATTAATTTAAGGTCAATGTTCAAACTTAATACCCAAAATATCAATATTCGAAGACGTGAAGTTTTTTTTCCAGGTTCAAGGGTTGAATTAAATGCAACTATCCCTGTTGTTATTTTACTTGAAACTTTGTTTGCGATTACCGGGGACATTGAATATCTAGATAATATATTATCCATTGCCGAAGCAAGTCCTTTCCCTGATAATGAAGAAAGTTATAAAGAAAGATTGTCCTCAACTTTGGTGTTGCTTGGCAGAAATGAGCATCAATTCCAAGGTGATCAAGAATACAGATATATTGCGAAAGATGGAACTAATGATAAGAGTTATACAATAGATTATAAAATTCGCCAATCATCAAATAGTGGTAGCTTTGTTATTATTAAAATTTCTTCAATCAATGGAACTGTATCGCCAATTTTAATTAGGCCCAATTATTTCTATATGCTTCGATTGTGTCTGGCTGAATTGAGAAAAATAGGGTATTTTAGCTGATGTATTCCCAATTTCCTCTAAAGCACTGGCAATCCCGCACGTGCGGGATTGAATGACAGCTCATTTTTAGTCAAGCCTTCCATTAAAAATCAGTCTTTCGCCGCGGCGAAAGTGTCATCTGTGTGTACCATAAGACTCCTTGTCGAATTCTGTGGACTGTAGACCGTGGACCGTCGTCCATTTACGAAGAGCGTAACGTAAACACTGTTATTTCCGCCATGACTCCCACGCGACCCGGATAGCCCAGAAAGCCCAGTCCGCGGTTGACGTAAATATATTGCTTATCCTGTTGATAGAGGTCTGCCCATTGCTTGTAAAACCATTGTGCCGGACTCCAGCGGAAGAACTTGAAATCTGCGCCAAACTGCATACCGTGTGTATGCCCCGCAAGGGTCAGGTCCGTATGGTGAGGATGTGAAAGTATCTTGGCATCCCAATGGCTCGGATCATGGGACATCAGCAAGGTGAAGGGACCATCTTCCAGTCCTTTATAGGCTTTATCCAGGTCGCCGTACTTGGGAAAGCGCATGGACGCACCCCAGTTTTCAACACCGGCAAGCGCAAAATATTCGCCGTCTTTTTCAATGCGCACGTGTTCATTGCGCAGCAGTTTCCAACCCAGTTTTTTATGCGTATCGTACATGTCCTGCATGTTTTTCTTTTTCGCCGCATCGCTGTCCCATTGCGCGTAATCACCGTAATCGTGGTTGCCCAAGGTGGAATACACCCCCATCGGCGCCTGTATCTGCTTCAGTATATCCATGAAACGATACGCCTCATCGGTGGTATTATTCACTAAATCCCCGGTGAAAAGGATCATGTCCGCCTTTTGTTTGAGAATAAGGCTTACTGCCTCCTGCATGTGTTCGGTGGTATTCCAGCTGCCGGTATGTATATCGGAAATCTGCAAGATGCGAATGCCATCAAATGCCTTGGGGAAATTTTTGAACGCAAGTTTCTTTTTACGAACCACAAAATGATAGGGCCCGCTGATAATGCCCCATACCAGCGTGGAAAACGGGATGGCAGCCGCGATGAGCCCCGCGCCCATGAGGAACTGGCTGCGCGTAATGGAAATGCCATCGCTGATCTCCTGCGGCGTTTTCGTCCCCACTTTGGAGAATATCCATTTGCCGCCGCGGATTAAATCGTCAATGAGCAGGAAGGGGAGTACCACAACTTTGGAAAAATAAAAAATCACAATGAAGCCGAAAACGTAGGTCTTGATGAACCTCGGGAAATCGTGCCAGTTGGCAAAAGTGGCGCATAACAGGAGGGTGACGGCGAGTGCAGTCATTGCCCAGAAAGCAATAAAAATGGCTTTCCTTGCCATGGGTTGCGTAGTGCTTACTACCTTTACCGCCTGAAAAACGTACAGGTCTATGGCAAGTATGACCAGAATTGGAAGTATTGACCGTGTTAAGCTGAACTTCATTAAATTTGAATTTGTGTATACGTTCGTGTTAACGCATATAGACGAACAAAGGTCGTGAAAATTGTAAACATTGAATAACGATATAAAATACCTCACCCCCATCCCCACTCCGAATGAGAGGGTAGCAGATCAATCGTTCTTTCGCTTGGAGATAAGCAAACCACTTCTGTCATTCAGTAGGAACCTTGCCCGTATTAGTGATGATTTTGGGAAAAACTTCTGTACTAAATATAGATGTTATATACCTTCAAAATACCTCTCCCCTAACCCCTCTCCTTTAATAGAGGGGAAGCCCTTCGGGCGTTCAGCATGTCCACCAATGTACAGCCCTCTCTTAAAGGAGAGGGCGCGCGACAGCGGGGTGAGGTATTTTCGACATTGGTGCTTCTTCTCTTTCTCTCCACCAACAGCCACGCCCAAAAAAACAACCAGTTTACGCAGGAAAAAGCCATGTCAGAATCACCGGTCACTGCACGGATGTATGACGTTACGTATTACGATCTCAGTGTGATGCTCATTCCCGAAACGAAAAGTGTATATGGTGATAATACCATCATGTTTAAAACCTTAAAGGAATTGGATTCTGTGCAGATTGACCTCGATCCGCGCATGCAGGTGAAAAGTGTTTTTTCACCTGAGATACGTGACTATTTGAAATACAGGCGCACGGGGAATCTGCTGTATATATTTCCAAAACATCCTATAAAGATCGGTGTCGGATTTGCGATCAAAATTGATTTTCAGGAAGCGGCGGTAAAGGATAACCCACCAATATGGGATGGTGGTTTTAGTTGGAACAAAGATGCCGGCGGAAATGATATGATAAATACTTTGCCAAAAGCAAAGGGCAATGCTCCCTGGTGGCCCTGCAAGTTTAATTCCGCAGATAAACCGGACAGCATGAAAATACAATGTATGATCCCTGCGAAAGATGAATGTACGTCCAATGGAAAACTTTTATGGGTCAGCGATATTGTACCTATGGAATGGTCATTCCCCGCGGACCCGAAAAAGAAATTTACATATCCCATCCGTATCTTTACATGGAAAGTGAATTATCCAATCAGTCCCGCGGATGTGAAACTGGAAGTGAATATTGATGCAGGAAAAATAAAAAAGAAAATGAAATGAAAAAACATTTTAAATATTTATACTTGCTGTCATTCAGTAGGAACCTTGCCCGTATTAATGATGAATCAGGAGAAGCCTTCACTACGAAAGTAATCACTGAAATTCCCTTAGGTTCTTTGTCACGAATTTTATCTGAAGCACTGGCAAGGTTCCTCCTGAATGACAATAGCGATATTTTTGATGTAAGTTCAAAAAAGTTCAGCCCTCTCTTAAAGGAGAGGGCGCGCGACAGCGGGG
>CAILMK010000544.1 GCA_903835275.1 uncultured bacterium
GTATAGTTTCCACGTCCGTCAAATCCCTTGTCATTAATGCCACGGAAGTCACGTACACGCGGAAGGGAGATATTTACCAAACGCTCCAGGAACTCATACATGGTATTTCCACGCAGGGTAACACGAGCGCCGATTGGCATATTCTCTCTCAGTTTAAAGTTAGAGATCGCTTTCTTGGATTTTGTAGAAACTGCTTTTTGACCGGTAATAGTGGTCATTTCGTTTACTGCAACGTCAACGATTTTCTTATCGCTTACAGCTGCCCCCAAGCCCTGATTGATACAGATCTTGGTAAGTTTAGGAACTTCCATAGGGTTTTTGTAACCCATTTGTTCTTTAAGGGCAGGGATTACCTGACCTACATATTTAGTCCTGAACGAAGGTGTATATGTCGTACTCATTTCTTAATTTCCTCCTTGGTTTTAACTGAAACGCGAACCAATTTGCCTTCCTTGTTTTCCTTACGGCCTACACGGGTAGGAACGCCTTTTGCATCCAATACCATCAGGTTGGAAATATGTACAGGAGCTTCCATCTTTACGATAGCGCCCTGAGGATTGGCAGTATTAGGCTTGGTATGCTTACTTACTACGTTTACACCTTCCACGGTAGCTTTTCTCTTTTCAGGGAAAATATCAATGATGCGACCGGTTTTGCCTCTGCTATCGCCGGCAATTACCTTTACGCTGTCACCTTTCTTAACGTGAAGCTTTGGTATAAGATTATGTTTTCTTCTCATTGTATTAATTATTAAAGTACTTCCGGTGCAAGGGAAACGATTTTCATAAATTGTTTTTCGCGCAATTCACGGGCTACAGGGCCGAATATACGGGTAGCACGCGGTTCATCCGTAGCATTAAGGAGCACGCATGCGTTCTCATCAAAACGGATATAAGTACCATCTGCACGGCGAACTTCTTTTTTAACACGAACGATAACGGCTTTGGAAACCGCACCTTTCTTGATACCACCCGCAGGGATGGCAGATTTAACCGTTACAACGATCTTATCGCCTATGGATGCATACCTTTTACCGGTACCTCCAAGTACACGAATGCACAAAACTTCTTTTGCTCCGCTGTTATCAGCTACTTTGAGCCTCGACTCTGACTGGATCATTTATTTAGCTTTTTCTACGATTTGTACTAAGCGCCACCTTTTGTTCTTGGAGAGTGGACGGGTCTCCATAATGCGAACGAGGTCACCAAGGGTGCACTCATTCTGTTCGTCGTGTGCAAAGAAACGGGAAGTCTTTTTCAGGAACTTACCGTACTTAGGGTGCATGATCTTACGCTCCACAGATACAACGATGGACTTATCCATCTTGTTGCGGACAACCTTGCCGACGATTTCTTTTCTAGCTGCTCTTTCTTCCATCGTTGTAATTATTTAGCTGATTTGGATAAAGACCTTTTGCGATCCTCAGTTTTGAGCCTCGCAACTAATTTCCTGGTAAAACGGATCTTCATTGGGTTCTCCATAGGAGAGATTCCATGAGAAAGCGTAATCTTGGTAAGGGTCAGTTTCTCTTCAGAAATCTTATCCCTTAGCTCCTTGTCGGTCAAAACCGAAATTTCTTTAGTCTTCATTGTACTTATATATAATACGTCAAAAACAAAGGCATCAAACCTAATTGGTTGGTAGTGAAGCCTATCAGTATTTCCTAATCGAGGTGACCTTGTTTTGGTAAGGGCATACTCCTCTTTTTTGGAAGTGCAAAGGTAAAACAATTTTCGGATTTGGGGCTTAGGTTTTCAGAATTTTTTTAGGGGGAAATGGGAAGAAGGAATTAGCTTTGGCAAATAAATAAGGATACCGGCAAAAACTGTATAACAAATAACGAAAAATCGTATTTTTTTGCAATTCTTTGTCCAATTTCAGCAACCTTAAATGTAATAGGGGTGTAAATATTTCATAAACCCTTTAAAATTTAAACAAGATGGACGAATTCATGTTAATTTTCAGGCACGAGGACGGCAATAGGGTTGCTTCTCCGGACCAGATCCAGATCTGGATGAAACAAACCCAGGACTGGATGGGTGGCATTGCAGCCCAAAACAAAATCGTGGGCGGCAACGGCTTGCTCTTTGATGGTGCCAAAGTGGTGCATCACAAGGGAGTAGTAACCAATGGGCCTTTCGGGGACATCAAGGAAACACTTGGTGGCTACCTGATTGTAAAGGCAGAATCTTATGATGAAGCTGTGGAATTTGCCAAAGGCAGCCCTGTTCTTCAGGGAGATGGAAATAGCGTTGAGGTTAGAATGATAGCGCGCCGCGACGGAATGCATTGAAGAGTAGTGAGGGAGTGAGGAATTGAGTTTTTGATTTGAACTCATTCCCTCGCGCCCTCACTCCATTGTAACTTTGCTTATGCAACAGGAACTCATACCACATTTATTCAGGACAGAATTCAGGAAGATCGTTTCTGTACTCTGTAAATACTTTGGTATGGATGGTATGGAAAAAGCCGAAGACATTGCA
>CAILMK010000545.1 GCA_903835275.1 uncultured bacterium
AGTATTTGAGATTCTAATATTAGTATTAGATGCTATGAGGAAATCTAATTCCTTTCTTTCATTGAGTAAAAGAAACTCATATGCATCGTCAAATATAGCGTCTGAAGAAATTTTGACTCCAAAACCTAATTTATATAGTTCTTTTTCCCAATACAATTTTAATTTTTGCAAGTTATACCAGCCAGGAGATAAAATTGTAATAGTAGCTTCAGAACTTAATTCTACTTTATTTCTATTCTCAAAACAAGCTGCCTTGAAATCAAAATCAGCGTTCCATTTATAACCTCCCTTTAATATTAATGATCCGAATGAAGATCCTTGCTTGGCACTTATTGGTCCAATACTTGCTTCTCTTGATTGTGCCATAACTTCCAAAAGAATACTTTTATCCTTAAAAGATAATTTATCAGCTTCGACAGTATTTTCTTGGACATGTCTATAACCATTATGCCATATTTGATCAATTGGTATAATTTGAGAAGAGTATGAGGATCCATTCTCATTTAAGAAATCTAAAGCGCCAGTAATATGATCTTTATCAATATGAGTAATAATAAACCTTGATAATTTTTCGCCATTGGAAGAAAGAGATTTAAGTTTATCTCTCAAATAACTATCATAGGTTACTGAATATCCTGCATCAATTAAGATATGAGTGGAGTCATAACTGATTAGAAAACAATCGCCATTTAGTGCGGGAAACATTTCAATTTTTGTCACGAATTAACTTTAATTGCCTCAAAGATAGCATTTAATCATACAAATCAGGTATAACATCTTCTAACCTAATTCGAGTATGACACTTTCGTAATGTGTTTATATTCAATTATTAGGCTCTTAGTTTGATTTTTATTGAGCTACAGAATAGAAAAATTTAAGCTTAAAGGACTATAAATTCAAATATTGGCCTAAAAAGTAATGCCTTATCAATGAAGATAAATAATCTTGTCCATCAGGTTAAAAGAAAGGAATAATGCAACTTCATATCTAACAGTTAAGATAGTGCATCAACATCTCATTCTTAAGTGTTGATTGACAATAACATATATGCCAGTTAACTTTTTCAAGGCAAATATTTTCATTAAATCTTCCTTAAAGCGGTTCGAAAGTTGTACCTTTGGGATCACGGTGCCAAACCTCACTTTTGCCGGTTTTTCGCAAGAAAAATCGTCGAGGCAAAAGTAAAATTAAACCCTCTCAGCAATGAGGGGGTTTTTTATGTATTTTACAACCCAAACTCATAATAGCATGACTACCATTTTCCCAACGCTCTATTCTACTTTATTACCTTCAGCGCTGGCAACCATGGTATCCTGCAACTATAATTTGCCGGATACAAATTGCAGCCTTATAATGCGCGGGGTAAGCGACACCTATATGCTTACGGCGGGCGAAGAGAAGTGCATTTTGAAGATCTATCGTTCGTCGCAGCGAACCTATAATCAGATAAAGGCAGAAATGGAATTACTCCTAACTTTAAAAGAGCATAATGTATCCATTTCATGGCCACTTGCAGATAGTAACGGGGAACATATCATCCGTCTGAATGCCGCAGAAGGAGAACGATATGCGGTTGTATTTACATTTGCCCGTGGAAAAGTACTGGGGCAGTTCAATGATGCACAAATGCAATCACTCGGCGATGCCATCGGACGCTTCCATGAAATATCTTCCAAAATTACGCTCTGTGATGAGCGCTGGAACTACAATTTTCAGACTACCCTGCACGAACCCCTGAAGCTTTTGCAAAATTATTTCACTGATCTACCGGAAGAATATCAATGGCTACAGGAAACCGCTGCACGCTGTGAAAAGAAACTTACAGAGCTTGGAATAGAAAACTTCCCAAAAGGCTATTGTCACTTTGATTTCCTGCCTCTCAACTTTCATTTTGACGGCGACAATGTAACTCTTTTCGATTTTGATTTCCTTGGGTATGGATGCCTGGTAAGTGATATCATGAGTTTCCGGGTACACCTTATGCTCGACGTGAATTACAAAAAAATCACCACTGAGGAAGCTGAAAAAACTTATACGAGTTTCCTTTCCGCATACGGGAAGCATCGCTCTTTAAGTGAAAATGAGCTTGCCGCAGTGCCATACCTTATGCCGGGTTGGTGGTTATATTACATGGGCTTTTATACTACGCACGACCAATTTTACACAATGCTTCAACCTACCCACTTGAAAGTACGTGTAAATATGATCCGGCAACTGGTAGAACAGCATTTGAAATAGGTGCAGAGTCAGGATGTATCGTGACCAAAATTCATTGCACACTGATTACACTGATTTACATAGAAGGTGACTTGAGTGATAACTATTCATAGCTGTCATCCAGAAGGGATCTTGCCCGTATTTGTGACGAGGTGTTTTAAAATCTATGAATATCTAACATTTGCATTACCATTTTTTTCTCTTGATGCAAAAAGAAAAGCCAAGTAATAAGAGATTCCTGAAGATACTAACTCAGCTTAACTCTGAAAAATCAACCACCATAAAAAAAAATCTGATTCTATCTAATTTTGAAAACTCCCTTTTTCATCGTATTTTGCACATTCAAACAAACTCAATAAATCCATATGGTAGAGGTTAGCCTTTCGAAGGATTCTTCAAAAACAACAATGAATTTCTTAGGGAATATTTTTCTAAAGAGAAGATACTTTCTGGTCTATGGCGCCTTGATGGCAGTATTAATATTTGCCCTGAAATGGCTTGAATGGAAATTCCTGATCGTTGAGAACTCCATTGATATTTATGTTGGACTTGTTGCGGTGTTTTTCACTATACTCGGCATTTGGGTGGCGGGACAACTTTACAAAAACAAAGTCCAAACTGTGATAGTTGAAAAGAAAATCTATGTAAATCCCCCGGTAGAATTTCAAGTAAACAAAGACGAACTGGAAAAGCTGAATCTGAGCAACCGGGAATATGAAGTATTACAACTCCTCACCAAAGGCCATAGCAATGCAGAGATTGCGGAGAACTTATTTCTTTCCCTGAGCACCATCAAGACGCATGTTTCCAATATATTTGTGAAAATGGATGTGAAAAGCAGGACCCAGGCCATTGAAAAAGCTAAGCGATTGAAAATCACAGATTGAGAAATCCGTCTAAAGTATGAGTTCTTTTGGAAATAGCTACTTTGGTACTAAAGTATGAATACTTTTACCATTGCCGATTTTAGTTTTGTCGCAGATTTAAACAAAAGAAATATGAAACGAATTTTATTGATTTACGGATTAATCCCCGGGTTAATCCTTTGCACAAACATGATCATCATGGTTAATTTGTGCTACAATAATCCTGACTTAAAAAGCAATGAAATTGTTGGCTATGCAGCCATGGTCGTTACCTTTTCCCTAATCTTCTTCGGGGTCAGAAACTATCGAAACAAGGAATTAGGTGGAGTGATCTCCTTTGGTAAAGCATTTAAAACAGGAGCGTTAATTGCCTTGGTTGGCTCAACATTGTATGTAGTAGTGTGGCTTTTCGATTATTATTTGTTTGTTCCGGACTTCATGGATAAATATGCGGCTCATGTACTAAGGGATACTCCCGCCTCTGAACTGGCAGAAAAAACAAAGCAAATGGCAAGCATGAAAGAAATGTACAAAAATCCTTTCTTCGTGATTCTCATTACCTATGCAGAAGTGCTGCCGGTTGCACTCATTGTAAGCCTAATTAGTGCACTTATTCTCAAAAAGAAAGCAAAGGCGATTGATTAATCTAAATTCGGCAAATTTAATTCAGTAGAAATATCAACGACCAGAGGTTTCTAGTCCTGGAAGGATGTAGGTTTGGTAGCATTTTCGGTATATTTTTTAAAGTTCCGCCGATTTTCCCGCCAGAGGCAGAAAAATCGGCGGAACACAGAGACCGAAGATGTCCATGACGCTACCAAACCTACGTTCCTATGGAACTTTGATCGTATCCCCCAGTTCAAGTTTACTTACATACGTCCTTCATCCGCACTCGGACCATAACTACCTGGAATAGGAACATCCAGCAGGCGGAGGAATACACCAAGTTGTGCACGGTGATGGATAATTTGGTTGATGCACATACGTATCACATCCTCCTTGGGGTGCACGCTGACGACATGGCCTTTGTAGCTCATGGTCCAGTTGGGTTTAAGGTCTTCATCCGTGGCATTCTGAAGGGAAGCGCGTCCTTTGGAAAATTCCTTGTCAAAATAATCCAGCAGTTCCGCGCGGTTATTGACATCCGGATCAGAAGGTATACTAACGTCCAATCCTTCTGTTTCAAGAGCAATGGTGATCCATCCCGGGATTTCCGCGATGTGTCCCGCCAGCCTGCGGATGGTCATACTCTTTGGGTGGGGTTGCCAGTCAAATTTGTTGTCAGGTACTACCGATAGCATTTTGCGTGTGGTAGCAGATTCCTCTTCAAGTTGATTGAGGAACATTTGTGTTTTAGTATCTAAATTTTTCATGCCACAAAGTAAATCATGGCTACTGACAGCCCTATGGCAGTCTGATTTTCGGGATGAAAAAAAAGTTTAGGAATCCGCTTATCTTTTAAGCAAGTTAATCAATTGCCACGGCTTTTAAGCCGTGGATAAAGGGCAATAAAATTTCGGGCTTTAGCCCAAATGAAGCGAGAATTTGGGCTAAAGCCCGAAAAAAATTCTGCATCAATTATTCCACGCCCTGAAGGGCATGGCAATTCAAAATAAGAAAATTCATTGACTTATTGGCATTGTCCCTCAGGGACTGAGTCAAAGAAATTACATCACATGAGCATCATACAACTTCAACCCGGCAATGTATTCCGTTAGCGTTATGTGCTCTTCCTTCCTGAAAGGAATTCCGGTCGCTTTGATTCCTTGCACATGTACTACTTTGAAGTCTCGATAGGCTTTCCGTGTATGGCACCAGGCTATAATATGCCAGGCAGAAAGATAAAACACCAATCCAATTGCCTCTATCTGGCGCAGACTGGTAATGCCATTATTATTTTTGTATTCCATCTCCAGAATATGCCTGTCCGATATGGCAGATTGCAAAGTGGCGAGGTAGTCAAAATTGCCGGAAAAATGTCTGGATACATTCATTTTAATGCTACCTGTGAGTTTCTCCAACCTTTCCTTTTCAGGACCGCGAAGCACAGCCTTTACTTTATTGAGCGCAGTTGTATAATGGGTTTGTATGGATTTATCCGCATAGCCATAAATGACTTTCTCCATCAGCAATAATGCATTTGCTTCCTCCTGCGAGAAAGATACCGGCGGCAGGAAAAAACCCTGCACAATAAAATAACCCCTGTTCTGCTCAAAACTAATGGGTATCCCCTGCTCTGTCAATGCCCTGATATCGCGATAAACTGTCCGAATGCTGATATCAAATTTATCTGCTATTTTTTCAGCAGAAACAAACTTTTTCGATTGCAGCATAGTGGTAATTCCGAAAAGGCGGTCAATACGGTTCATGAGATTTCCTTACTTTTAAAAGTAATTTATGCACGCAAAAATACAAGTTATTTTGCTGATTTCTCTGCGAAAAACTCTGCTCTATCCGCAGTAAAAAATTTAACCGCTGAGAAAAAGAGAGAGATATAAAATGAGAACCACGGAGAGTTTTTATTTCCCCACTACAAATTTCCCTTTTTCCATTCCACCTTTTGCATCTATTAACAATACAGAATAAATACCTGCCGGCCATTTGCTGACATCGAGAGAGAATGTTCCAACTGAAACAGTGCCTTTGTACATATCTCTTCCGGACATATCAAACACGCTGATGGACGAAAAAGCGTTGTTTACAGAAAAATTCACTTTTTCGGTCGCCGGGTCCGGAAAAATGCTCAAATTTTGTGGTGCTGATTTTTGCGAAATTGCATTCAACAGTGAAACTGTAAATGAATCGCTCTGAGTACAACCGTTGCCATCGGTTATTATTACATAATATGTTCCCGAGGAAAGGCTGTCAATATTGGCAGTTGTATCACCTTGTTTCCAGAAATATTTATAGGGAGGAATGCCCCCGCTTACTTTCAATTTTATGAAACCTGATTTCGGGGTGCTTTCATCCTGTATAGTTGGCGTAACTGCTATTGCGGATGGTTGTAAAATTGTTGCGGTATCCCTGCGAATACATCCTGAATAATCACGAACTGTTGTGATGTATTTTCCTGCCTTCAAATTCGTCGAAGCTTTTGCATGATAGCCTGTATCATAGGACCAATTGTAAGAATACGGCGCCAATCCATTTACTGTAAACACTGACATTGTTCCGGTAGAATCACCATTGCATAAAATATCCGTTTTGGTAAATCCGCCTTTTATATACATGCACCTTTGTATAGTATCTTTCATTTTAGCAGTGAAAATATCAATACTCAGTCCTGTATTTGTGTGTATGTAATTATTGGAATCTCCAAAGGATGCTTCTGCCATAAATGAACCACTCATATAAATATTTGCAAGGGAATCTATCACTAATCCCATCCCTGACTGGTAACTCAAAACCGAGGA
>CAILMK010000546.1 GCA_903835275.1 uncultured bacterium
TTCACTTCTGCGTGGTCCTTCGCTGCATCGCGTCTTGCTTTGCGAAGTTTTTCAAGCTCACCACGAAGTTTGCGGTATTCTTCTTTTCCATCGAGAAGGCGCTGCTCCAACTGACGATAATTATTCACTTTTGAGCTGAAATCAACCACACGTTCATCACTGAAAATATCCTCCGGGCGGATCCTTGATTTCAGGATCATCCCTTCAAATGTCCGGCAGCGACTGAGTGCCACATAGGTTTGCCCTCCTGCAAAAGCGCCTTTTCCAAGGTCAATGATCACCTTGTCAAAAGTCAGTCCCTGGCTTTTGTGAACGGTTACCGCCCATGCCAGCGTCAGCGGGAATTGCTTAAATGTTCCCTTTAAATTCTGCGTGATCTTCTGCGCGCGGCGGTCAAAGGTATACTCCTGGTTTTCCCATTGTTCAGGAATAACTTCATAAACTTCGCCGCTTTCCATCTGCACCTTTACTTTTTCAGTATCCAGTTCGGATATTTTTGCAATAGTGCCGTTTACCCAGCGTTTTTCAGGATCATTTTTGAGGAACATCACCTGCGCTCCTTCTTTCAAGGTCAGGGTTTCCTCTGCAGGACTTCGGCGCAGGTCAAAATCGCCGTCTATGGTGCCCTTGTATTTATATTCACGTCCGCGCAGTGTATCCAGTTTGGATTTATTCACACTGGCGGCAATATCATTTCTGCTGGTGAGGGTGATGGTATAATCCTCCGCTTTTTCTGCTTCCTGTGGCAGGTAACGGCTGTTTAAAAGGATCAGGTCTTCCTCCTCCATATTACCATGACGGATCTTATCGAGCAAACTTACGAACTCCTGTTCCTTCTGCCTGTAAACAGTTTGCAATTCTATACCCAGTAATTCAGCATTGCGGAATACCTGCGCATCAAAAAAGAAAGGACTGGCATACATTTCCTCCATGATGGCATGTTCCTCAGAGCCTTTTTTCATTACAGGCTCCAGCTGAAAAAGGTCACCAATGAAAACAACCTGCTTGCCGCCAAAAGGCTGGGAAGGAAACAAACCATTCCTTCTAAGTGATGTATCAATGGCATCAATAAGGTCAGCGCGCACCATGGAAACCTCATCAATGAAAAGCGTGTCCATTTCCTCAATGAGTTTACGCTTGGGATGTCCGCGATAAAACTGCGGAATATCCTCATCGTCGCGCATCAGCGGACGCAAAGGCAAACCAAAAAAGGAATGTAATGTTACACCACCAACATTCATAGCTGCAATACCCGTGGGGGCAATCACTACAAAATTCTTCGGTGTATTTTCCTGGACGTATTTCAGGAGCGTTGATTTGCCGGTACCTGCCCTTCCTGTAATAAAGAGGTTATGATTCGTTTCAGCAATAAGCTCGTAAGCCATCTTGAACTCGAAATTATCCTCATCAATGATTGCAGGCAGTTGGGTCATAATGCAAAGATAAGGAAAAGGGACGAAGTGGCGAGGGGCGAGTGGCGAGAGAAGAAATATTGAATATTAAATAATGAATGTAAAAGTAATAGCTCTTAGCGAAATACTCCCAGTCCACTACTGAGCGATACTCCCATGTAAGATTTTTCAGCATTAATATTTTCAAATACACTAATTCCAATTCCCTCATAATCGTTTATTATGAAAAACGCTTTTTGCTCCATGCAAAATCCTATGGTCGTATACGGGTTCATTTTGTAATGCGAATAAGAAAATAAACTTGCATTATCATCGTAAATTTGTTCTCCACTTATTTCACCACTGATATAAGAAAAACCACCTGTAGCGGATAGGAAACCGTAATTGCCCTTGTATATTTTTCCATACATCAAACTGATCTCGGAATTATTGTCACCCGGCTCAAATAAACCTGCTTCTGTGTTACCCAAAGTTTTCACTGTAATAAGCGTTGAGTGCATGAAATTGACATTTGCACTTATATCCGCACTTAAACCTGCGCTACCTCCACCCAAACCGCCATCCATCCAAAAGAAAACCTTGTTATTGTCGTTCTTGTTTTCCTGGGCATTTGCAATAAA
>CAILMK010000547.1 GCA_903835275.1 uncultured bacterium
ACCACCCCACGCACTTAATTTTCTCCGAAAATTTAAAAAAGTTTGGAGCTTCTAAAAGGCCTTGAATTAAATGGCGTCAAAAAAATCTTGGCAGTGCGGGGCGTTAAAACAAAACCTTGTTTGAGCAAGTAGAATACCAAGATTCTTATGAATGAAGAAGCGAGTTTGGTTTTGTTTAGCGGTGGGTGGGAAGATTTTTAGCTATTTCATTCACAGCCTTTCCGCCGCGGCGGATTTTGTTTCTTTTGCATCAAGGCAAAAGAAAAATTAGAAATAAGATTGTTTTTTTCTAAGACGAAGAAATTAAGTTAAACCTTCCGAAAAGTATGCTTTTTCGACTTCTTCGCATTCACAATTTCACTGACCCCGCAATCCGGGCAATCATGCGTAGCCTTGGTTGATTTACGAAGGTAATATACCAGATAAACCGCGGCTCCGAGTCCGATCAATCCTGCAATAATATATTGTGCTATTGCTCCCATTTTTGCTCCAGTATAAATGGATTGTTTTTTCTTTCGTATCCAATGGTAGTCATGGTACCATGCCCTGAATATACTTCTGTTTTATCATCCAATGGCATCAGTTTATCGTGGATACTTTTCATCAGCGTTTCAAAATCTCCACCCGGTAAGTCTGTCCTGCCGATGCTTTCACGGAATAACACATCCCCGCTGATAATAAATCCACTTTCACGGCAATAAAATGCAATATGGCCTATTGAATGTCCCGGGACGAAGAGAACTTCCAGTTTAGTGTTCCCGAAAGTAACTATATCTCCTTCCTTTAAAAAGACGGTTGGTTCCGGTGAATGTGCGCGGGGAATTCCAAATTTATCGGCGGAAATATCTGAGTAACGAAGGGTTTCCAATTCTTCAATGGAAGTTTCCAACGGGAGATTGTATTTTTCACTTACGTGAAGATTGCCGAAGATATGATCTATATGGCAATGAGTATTCAGCAAATGAACAGGCTTGAGTTCTTTAAGCTTGATGAATTTATCAAGCTCTGCGTTTTCATTGCCATTGGAACATCCCGGATCTATGATGATACACTCGTGCGTTTCATCATAGAGGACATAAGTATTCTCGTAAAAATAATTAAATATGAATGCTCTGATTTCAGGCATCAGCTTATCCCTGCTTTTGCAAAGCGCCTACTTTTTCGAGCAGGAACTTGGTAGTAACAGATTTTGGCCTTTCCAGTGGCAAGCCCAGGTATCTGTCTATGATAAGTGATGACAATACGCCCAGCGCACGGGATACTCCAAAAAGCACGGTGTAGAAATCATATTCCACCAAACCATAATGTACCAGTAGCGCGCCGGAATGTGCATCCACATTCGGCCAAGGGTTTTTCACCTTGCCGGTTTCATTCAGGATACCGGGTACCACTTCATACAACATGGATACGATCTGTACGATCTCATCATTCGGCATGTACTTCATCGCAAATTCATGCTGAGCGGTAAATCTTGGATCGGTTTTACGCAATACAGCATGACCGTAACCCGGAACTACGCGTCCTTCAGCAAGGGTTTTGCGGATATATTTTTCAATCTCCTCCTTGGTAGGCAGGGATTTTCCTATTTCTTTCTGTAAATCAAAGATCCAGCGGATCACTTCCTGATTAGCAAGTCCGTGTAAAGGTCCTGCAAGTCCGTTCATGGCTGCAGAGAAGCTCAGGTAAGCATCGCTCAACGCAGAACCCACAAGGCGGGTTGTATGTGCAGATACGTTCCCACCTTCATGATCGACATGGATGGTCAGGTATAAACGCATCAGTTTTTTGAATTCATCCTGTTCGTAACCAAGCATGTGGGCAAAATTACCTGCCCAGTCAAGGTCATTTTTAGGAGCAATATGCTCATTGTTTTTATAAGTCCTCCTGTAAATGTAGGCAGCTATCCTTGGCAGGCGGCCTATCAGGATCATTACATCTTCAAACATATACTCCCAAAGGCTTGCCTTGGAAGCTCCTTCATTATATTTCTTTGCAAAAATTGAATCACTTTGCATAGCAAGGATTGCCATGCTGAATTGTGCCATCGGGTGGGTGTTCAGAGGAAGGGAATCCAGCATGGTGAATACATGCTGAGGTACTTCGGAATCCTTGCGCCACGCCTTGGTGACCATGTCCGCATCTTCATAGGTTGGCAATTCGTCCATTAGCATCAGGTAGAAGATACCTTCAGGCATAGGCTCGGTGCCTCCTGGAACCTTCGGCAGCTTGGCACGAAGCTCAGGGATGCTATATCCACGAAAACGAATCCCTTCTTCAGGGTCCAGGGCAGAGGTATCATACAGCAAGCCGATCATTCCGCGCATGCCGCCGAGTACTTGTCCTATATTGTAATTTCCAAGATCAACTTCAGAATGAACATTCTTTAACTCCTGATAATCACTGCGCATTTTAACGGCACGTTGCGCAAACCTTTCTTTAAATTCCATCATAGTTCCGATTTCTGCTAAACAGTTCGCAAGTTACATCAATTTTGGGAACTGTAAAGGTTCTATTTAGACGAATTCTAAAAAAAATATCGGGGATGATAAACTGCCGGATTTGAAAGCTTTTCCGGGCATTAGTGGCAGAACGATTTCAGGAGATTCGTTGCCCCTGAATTTCCATAGGAGGCTGACTTGGCCCAGTCTTCACAGGCTTCGGATTTATCGCCGGAATCGTATTTTACACTTCCGCGTTTCAGGTAAGCGTCGGCAAAATCAGGGCGCAGTTCGATGGCATGAGTAAAATCTTCAAGCGCGCCCTTATAATCCTTCATGTTCTTCTTGATATTTCCACGGTCGTAATAGGCACTGCTGTTATTCGGCTCAATGGATATAACTGTCGAATAATCGTTCATGGCATCCTGGTTATTTTCAAGGTACCGGTTGATGTTTGCCCGGTTATAAAGAGCGGGAATATTTTTAGGCTCAAAACTGAGCACTTTGGTGAAATCTGCCATGGCATCCCTGTACTTCCCGATTAAAAAGCGGTCATTACCGCGGTTCATATAGAGCTTTGCATCTGTGGAATCAAGGGCGATGGCACTGCTGAAATCAAGGACTGCCAGATCATATTTCTTTTGTTTTGAACGGCAAAAGCCCCTGTCATAAAGGGCGTTAAAGTGTGCGGGGTTCTTTTGAAGAAAGCGGGTATAGTCCTTCTCCGCTTCCCTGTAGTTTTTAATTTCTTTGTAAGTCATTGCCCTGCTGTACCAGGGTTGCATATTATTGGAATCCAATGAAATGGCCCGGGTGAATAGCTTTACCGCCCCATCATAATTGCCTTTATTGAAGCATTCAAGACCTGAATTATAACAAACCGCAAGGCTATCGTTTTGTGCATAGCCCTTTAAGGAGACCAGAACAAGAAGGAAAAGTAATGGCAGATGCTTCATTAATGCAAATATATACTTAATAAGAAATTAATTTGTACCCATTTGGTAGTAAATATTGCATTTACTTTGTAAAAATTATGCGGGCACTTTTTTTCTTCATTTTCGGGTTTCTGCTGATGCAATCGTGTCAGCAGAACAGATCTGTGAATAATAGGGCCGAAAAAGCGGATTCATCAGCGAAATCAAAGCTTCTGCGAAAGCATAAAACAATTGTGAGTGATGAGTTTGGAGTATTGACGGAGGACACATTGAATTATA
>CAILMK010000548.1 GCA_903835275.1 uncultured bacterium
AGCAAGCCATATATTGAAAAAACTGAACATCTCTTTTCAAATTGTTTCAAGGCATGATAAGTTTCACCTGACATATTCTGATCTGCATGATGAAGTGATGAAAAAATATACCCTAATCATAAATGCAACCCCGCTTGGCATGTATCCGGATACACATTCCTGTACGGATATTCCATACAAATACGTGGGCGAAAAACATCTTTTTTTTGATATGGTTTATAATCCGGAGGAAACTTTGTTTCTTAAAAAGGCAAAAAATCACGGCGCCATGACGAAAAATGGATTGGAAATGCTTTATTTGCAGGCTGAAAAAGCCTGGGAGATATTCTCGGATTATAGATAAATATGCTTATTGTACTCATCAGTTGGATCGTTATAACGTTCATTTCCTTTATTTCGGGCGATGCACTACTTGAATTACTCGAAAAAAAATTTCAAATACAGAAACCGGTTCATTTCAGCTTGGTTTGCTTAAGCGGTTTTGCATTACTTTCATTAATTTGCAGTTGGGTGTCCCTTTTTTCGGGAATAAATGAATACATATTCTTAATAATTACGATCCTTTGTATTACGAGGTTAATCATAAATTTCAAATCATTAAAGAGAAAATTTCAGGATTATTTTAATGGACTACACTCAACACCATTAGCTCTTAAATTGCTATTCTTAATAGCATTATTTACAACTTTGGCTTATTCAGCTTTTCCTTCAAAATGTTATGATGAGGGATTTTATTATATCCAGAATATTAAATGGAATTATGTATATCCCGTTGTTCCGGGGCTCGGAAATCTTGAATGCAGATTGGCATTTAATTCAAGCTGGCATTTACTCGCAGCCTTATTCAGTTTCAGAGGTATAAGCCCTTACGATTTCGACGATATAAATGGTTTGCTTTTTATTTTCGCAATCCTATATGCTTTAAGTGGGGCCAACAAACTAATAAAAGGGGAATACCGCCTGAATAATATTTTAAAAACAGGACTATTGTTACCGGGATTTCTGTTTTACAGCTCTCTAATGGGACCTGCAGCAGACCTGGCGGTAACCTTATTCATTTGGATTATTGTAATTCTTTTTGTTGAAAAAATTGAAGACGGCAGTATCGAAACGGCAGATGAAAACATGTTGCTGATATGGCTTTTCAGTTTCTTTCTAATTACAGTAAAATTATCAGCAATGCCCATTCTTATTCTTCCTGTATATTTGATTTGGTCAGCCATCAGAATGAAATCATGGAAAATAATTGCTGTATTGTTTCCTCTCAGTCTAATTATAATTTGTCCCTGGCTCATTCGCAATGTGATCCTTTCAGGATATATTCTGTATCCTTTACCGGTGTTAGATGTTTTTCATTTTGATTGGAAAATTCCAATGACTGAACTTATACACCTGAATAGTGCGATTGAAGGATGGGCAAGAACTGCATCTAACAATTATCAGGAAGTAAATTCACTCCCATATTCAAAATGGATACCAATTTGGTTTTCCATAAAACGTATCTATGACAAGTTGATTATAATAGGGTTCATTTTAAGTTTTATATACATTTCTATTAACGTGATTAAGAATGCGAAGAAATACCTTTTACAAAGACATTACCTCGTTTTATTTTTTACCGTTTCGATAAGCATTTTTCTTTGGTTCATAAAAGCACCTGACCTTCGTTTTGCCTATTCTTATCTAATCATTGGAATCATCATTAACCTGGCATTAATTTTCAGGAAGAAGCTGCTTGCATTTTCATTACAAAGGACAAAAAACATCATTTTATTCTCCGGAATATTGGCATTTGGTTTTATGTGCGTTACACTTTATATGGTTGAAAAACCACTTGCATTAATGAGCTATTCAGTTGCCCCTGCTCCTTACCCAATCCCTGTTTTTACAGTGATCAAAGTTGACGGTCATCCTGTTTATGTCCCGAAAGAATATCAATGTTGGGATGGGCCATTGCCTTGTCAAACGCAGCTTCAGGAAAGACATCCATATCATTTCCGCACGAATAATTTAAAGGACGGCTTTAAAGCGCAGAGAGGTTATCTTATTAATTTTATCAAATAACACCACCAAGCAGCGACTAAAATTCTGCTGCTTATGTAGCAGGTAAGGTCATTCCTTCATAATTCAATCCTTTTTTATTACTATTAATTTGAGATCAAGTCAAATATTATTAACTTTGTCATAGAAAAAACACTTTTGCAAAATGAAAAAACTAATTTACCCGCTATTTTTTATTGCCCTTATTTGCTGTTCCTCAACTTCCTGGGGGCAATCCTGCTTAAAAGCCTACTTCCCATTTGATGGAAATTCCAAGGAAGTCGTTGCAGGATACAATGGTACTGTTCACGGTGCTGTGCTGGATACAGACAGAAATGGCGCAATAGACAGTGCTTACTCTTTCAATGGCTCAAGTGACTATATATCTTCCAGTTACCCTGTACCTACGGGCAACAGCGCGAGGAGTGTAACAGCCTGGTTTAACACTAAAGATTCTACGACTAATGCAGGATACGGCTATAATACAATCGTTTCCTGGGGATACCCAAGCACTAATAATATGTTCTCTATTGCAACCGCACAACACGGGGCAATAAGGATAGACGGATTTCAGAATGATGTCCGTACCACCAAATATGTCACCGATGGTTTCTGGCATTTTATTGCTGTTACCCATGACGGGGATACAACAAGGGTTTATATAGACGATACCCTGATTGCAAAAAAAGGAACAAAATACAATACAGTTTCTTCCGACCTTATGATTGGCACCAGGGTTAACCAATCCGGCCAGGTAATGAATGGTAAGATTGATGAAGTTCAGATTTTTTCATGCGCCCTGTCAGACAAGGAAATAGATTCCCTTTATCATCTTAAAGCACACAATTATACTCCACCCGTGGTTGTGGTTACAAGCTGCCTGAAAGCCTATTACCCGTTTACAGGTAATGCAGGAGATTCAGTTGGTGGTTACAACGGAACTGTGTCCGGAGCTAAACTTACCACTGATAGAGGTGGAAATGCCTATAGTGCTTATTCATTTAATGGCTCAAGTGATTACATTTCTTCCAGCTATCCTGTACCTACCGGGAACAGTCCGCGTACGGTGACAGCATGGTTCAATACCACTGATTCTACAACTAATGCAGGTTATGGATACAATACCATTGTTTCCTGGGGCGATATCAGTGCCAATAACTTGTTTTCAATTGCAACCGCACAGCACGGTGCCATCAGGATTGATGGATTTACAAATGATGTGCGTACTACAAAATATGTGACTGATGGGAACTGGCATTTCGTAGCTGTTTCCCATGATGGAGATACTACAAGGGTTTATGTTGATGATACCCTGATTGCTAAAAAAGGTACTTCTTATAACACCGTATCTTCCAACTTAATGATTGGTGCAAGAATTAACCAGGCAGGCCAGGTTATGAATGGCAAAATTGATGACGTGCGTATTTTTGAATGCGCCATTTCGGACAAGGATATAGATTCTCTGTACAAAGTTTCTCCTCATGGAAGCAATATCAAGGGCCTTTCAGGTAAAATCACAACTTGTGGCGGAGCTAATCTCGCTAATAGCAAGGTATATCTCGTTAAGTTTAATCCTGTAGATACTACTGTTTCATCCATTGACAGCACTACGACTGATTCCTTTGGAAATTACAGCTTCATAAACCTGACCGATACCCTTGTTTTTGTTTATGCATTACCTGATTCGGTTAGTTATCCGGGTAGCTTGCCAACGTATTATGATACAGCGGCAGCGTTCCAGGATGCAAATGGGATACTAATACATTCATCAATCACCACTGCTAATTTCCAAACTGTATGCGGTAAAAACCCTGGTGGTTCAGGATTTATCGGCGGAAAAGTTACCTTGTGCGCGCTTTGCAAAAAAGCGGGTAGTGGTAAGCCTGCTGTTGGTCTGAGGATGATCCTGGTTGATGCAAATAATGTGGTACAGGCAGAAACATATACAGATACCAATGGCAATTTCAGCTTCAGCAATATTGCAATAAAGGATTATAAGGTTATGGTGGATCGTCCTTTGGTAGATAATTCCAAGGCTCCTGTAGTATCGCTTACATCCTCGACTGCAAAACAAAACAATCTTTCATTTACATTGTATCCAACTTTCCTTGACCTGGCAACAACTACAGCAATATCACAAAATAATATTGACAACAGTTTAGATCATGTTGAAATATTTCCAAATCCGGTACAGGAAGAACTGAATATTGATTTCAAAATGATAACCAATGACAGGGCTGTTGTTAAGATATTCAATTCCCTTGGTGAAAGCGTATTGGAAAATAAGATCAACGGCACTGAAGGCAATATGAAGCTTAATGTATCCAGTCTCAGGGCAGGTATTTATTTTATGATCATCCAAAACGGGGAAGGTATTCTTAAACGCGAAAAGATTATTCATAACTAATATTATTTAACTCTTAGTAAGAGCTGTAAACAATGTTTACGGCTCTTTTTTTTGAATCATTTTCCGATAAGAAAGAAGGTCAGTTAACTTGAATTATCAAATTTCAACTAAGCCAATATACCGTCACAATGACATTTCAACTTCATTTTTCATAAATGTTCCCTCATAAAAGGCTAAAGTGCAATTTCTTAGTAAGAATAAAACTACTCTTCGCCTTGATGATTTGCACATTTGTGCTAACTTTGAAGTTTATTTGATATGAAGAAACTATCCATAGTTATACCTGCTTACAATGAAGAGCGAACTATTCACCTTATACTTGATAAGGTAGCAAAGGTTGAATTATTAAATTCAGTTATCAAGGAGATCATCATTGTAAATGACTGTTCCTCTGATAATACCATTGGTGCAGTCAATACTTATATGGCTGCCCATCCGGAACTTGAGATCAGTTTTTACTCTCATGAGATTAACAAAGGCAAGGGTGCGGCTCTCCATACCGGAATCAAGGAAGCCAAGGGTGATTATATTATCATTCAGGATGCTGACCTTGAATATGATCCGGAAGAATATAATGAATTGATAAAACCGGTTTTAGATGGTTTTGCAGATGTAGTTTTCGGTTCACGTTTTACAGGTGGAAAGCCACATCGTATTCTTTTCTTCTGGCATACCCTGGGAAATAATTTCCTGACCCTTTTATCTAACATCTGCTCTAACCTGAACCTGACAGATATGGAAACATGCTATAAGCTCTTTCGCAGTGATATTATTAAATCCATACAGTTGAAGGAAAACCGTTTTGGCTTTGAACCTGAAGTAACTGCCAAGATAGCCAAGGTAAAAGGCATCCGGATATACGAAGTAGGTATCTCCTATTACGGCAGGACGTATGAAGATGGCAAGAAAATTGGATGGCGGGATGGCTTCAGGGCCTTGTGGTGTATCATGAAATATAATTTTTTCGCATAACCCCTTATTATAAATGACGACTAAATTCGATTTTAAGGATCTGGATGACGAAGGTTTGGAAACCTTGCAAGCCATCGCTGAGGCTGATGCATTCAATGGATGGATGTATAAGACCATTCTACCATATTGCAAGGGGAATATTTTAGAAATAGGCAGTGGCATCGGAAACATTTCAACCTTCTTCCTTGAAGATGGATTTAAAATATGCCTGACAGATATCAGGGACAATTATTGCGCGAAATTAAAAGACCGCTTTTCAGGTTATCCCAATCTGATTGATATAAAGAATATCGATATCGTTCATCCGGAATTTGACACAAAGTATGCAGATCTTTTTGAAAGTTTTGATACCATTTTTGCACTGAACGTAGTTGAACATATTGAAAACGATAGCCTGGCAATGGTTAATATCAAAAAACTGCTGACTCGTGGCGGAAAAGCAATCATTCTTGTTCCTGCTTACCAGGCCCTATACAACAGGTTTGATGAAGAACTTTATCATTACCGCAGGTACAATAAAACGATGTTGGTTTCTATTTTCAAGAAAGCGGGTTTCAAAATCGTAAAATCATTTTATTTTAATTTCACAGGTATTTTAGGCTGGTATATTTCCGGAAAACTCCAGAAGAACAAAACCATTCCAAAGGGACAGATGAAGCTTTATAATTCTTTTGTTCCCGTTTTTAAAATCATTGATACCATCGTGATGAGAAAAATGGGGCTCTCTGTTGTTACCATTGGCGAAAAGGAATAAATCCCTCTTTTTTTCTCAATAATTTTCTTATCCATCTTCA
>CAILMK010000549.1 GCA_903835275.1 uncultured bacterium
AAATGCCGGAAAAGGCTTTTTTACATTGATAATATCATTATGGAAATAATCTCCGGTGAATTCATAATTAGTAGATATTTTTCCAAGTGTGTTATTGTAAAAAACAGGAGTTTCCAACGCCTTAAACAATAGAAAAAACAACAACCCGTATAAAAGCCCCGCTGAAATCTGTTTGATGAGTATTGTTTTCATCAGGATTTTTATTCTTATCTTTTTTTAAAATGCCCTACCTATGCCAACCACCCACCTGAACTTGAAATTATTGCTCTCATCAAATGGAACAGCGTTCACAAAGAATGGCATATCAAAACGCAAGGTCAGAGGACGTATTTCAGTGTATTTGCCCCAGCTTTTTATGGTAAGTGCAGTTCCAATTCCTGCATCCATGCGTATATCATCGAGCTTTAATCCTGCATTCAATCCGTTGTAATTAATGCTTCCTGCATCCATGAATAAATAAGTACTCAATGAAAAATAATTGCGGAGAACCACAGGCTTGAAATGCACAAGCTTATCGAAATCCAGTTCAAGATTTACAGCCGTTCCCGCAGCTCCCGTATAAGTATACAACTGGTTGTTGTCTTTGTTCAATGGTGCGAGGTATCCGGCATATCCCCTTAAATTCAATCCCCCACCCTCCTGTAAGTGATTTATTGTATTTCCATAACCCAACCAGGCCTCATCTACAAATCCTTTGCTGCGAAGGAATTTATTTTCCATCAGTTCCTCTTCATTAGCACCTGCAAGCATCAATTGTGATTCGGGAGCTATGCTAGTGCCGGTGCTGTAATTCGCCACCCATCTTCCATGCAATTGCAACTTGCCCAGATTCAGGTTGTGCAACCACTGCGCATTGAAGGTTGAATAATCATAATTACTGAATAATGTTGATGATTTAACACTCATTCCGTACGAACCGGTACTATGATAATTGTTGTATTTTTTTACAATGGAAAAATTCAGAGTATTATTCCATTTCCCTGTATTCCACTGGTTAGGATAAAGAAGATAATTCAGATCCTCTGCATCGGGACGATACATGGATTTTGCATATACACTCATGGTTACATTTCCAGGAAAATTCTTATCGATTCCTATTTTCCCGAGATACAAACCATCCAATACCCTTCCATTAAAATTCCAACTCATATCCTTGTCGATCGAAGTAAGGGAATTTTTATAATTCAGATTGAAATTAAAATATTTTTCAAAACCATTTTTATTGTCAAACCTTGCATCCTTACCCAATGAAGTATTGTACCACATGGTCATGTCAAACTGATCCTTCAAAGCAAAATAATTTCCATCAAGATGTAAACCTAATTTAACGCCATCCACGCTATTGAACCATGCCTCCGGACGCCAGTTGATGAGATAATAACGCCTGTCTGGGATTATTACCTGCTGATTGGCAAAATGCCATTTCTCAGGACATTTCAAAGAATTATCGAGAAGGTTAATATCCGCCAAACGATAGGAAGTATCAATGACAACATCTTTCAATGTGCCGTTTATCTTAACGGTTGCAGTATATTCTTCGCGTATATTATCCCATCCCTGCCACTTGGGCAATGTAGTTGCACTTGTATGTTTTTGAAAATCGGTATTGGGTATGTAATAACTGAATTTCTCCCCTGTTGAATTATACACAGTGAAATCAATCGGCATTTGCATCCTGCCCTTGCGTTTGAACGTAACCAGATATTCTCCCGGTGCATCCCCTTTTTTTACTTTCTTTACTTCATAATCTATCACTTTGCTGGTTTCTATCCATTGGTCAAAAAACCAATTAAGATCTACATGAGTATAGCTGATCATGGAATTCCGGAAATCCTCTACATAAGGATGACAGATTTTCCATTGATTGAAATAATGACTCATTGCGCGGAGAAAAAGTGAATCGCCAAGTACGTATTGCAAATTAAAAAGCATGGTACTCGTTTTATGATACACGAGACCATAGCCTCCTCCCTGTCCTATCGCACCGTTGAATTGATCCGAATGCGTATTTAGCGTGGTATTATCACCTTGAATTGCGGAGCGCAAATACCCGTAATAACTTGCTCCTTCACGTGCGGGTTTCAAATTGAAAGGATCTGCCTTTGGACTATGCGGAGGATAACCATTATCCATCCTGTCAAAACTCCAGACTGTAAGAAATTGCGTAAAGCCTTCATCCATCATGGCTCTATAGGTTTCGTTATTGCCCAGCATGCCAAAAAACCATTCGTGTCCCACTTCATGATTGATCACATTCTTACTACCGGGCTCAGTGCCGCCGCACAAGGTCAACATTGGGTATTCCATGCCATCGCGGGCATCAGCCACTACAATCTTAGGCCAGGCATACATTCCGAAATCCTTGGAATATGTCTCAATAACCTTGGCAACATGTGCCGCTGTATGCTGCCAACCCCATGCTGCTGATTCCTGTGCCAGTGCAATGCAACGAACACCATTCCAAACTACTTCCCCTATCCTGTAGGAGGGATCGCAGGTCCATGCAAAATCATGCACATCTTCCGCATGGTATTTCCATATTTTCCTGGAACCGTCTTTCTTTATTATTTCAGTGATTCCATTTTTTTGTTTTGCAAAATTTTTAATGTCCAGTTTTTCGCGCAGTTCCTTTGGCATTACTTCATTTTCATTCAGCAATGTTCCTGTAGCCTCCAGAATA
>CAILMK010000550.1 GCA_903835275.1 uncultured bacterium
ATTAAATTATGAAAAAAATTATTAATATATTATTGCTTTCAGGAATTGCATTGAATTTTATTTCCTGTTCACCTGAAAAGAAAAAAGATGAAAAAGAAAATACATCTTCTGAAAAATACAAGATAATAACCATTGAAGCGCATCCGGTAAGTGAGAATATAAAATTACCCGGGGTACTTGAACCTTTTGAATTCGTGCAAATATTTCCAAAGGTAAATGGATTTATCAGGGACGTTCTTGTAGACCGGGGATCCATTGTCCATAAAGGAGAAGTTATGATGAACCTGGATGCTCCTGAACTGAGCCAGAAATTATCTTCTGACAAACTCAGATATATGCAATCGGTTTCTGTGTATCAAACATCAAAGGATCATTACAACCGCCTTTTTCAAACCAGCAAAACACCAGGAACAGTTTCGCAATACGATCTGCAAACTGCCCATTCAAAAATGATCGGGGATAGCGCCACCATGCAGGGCGAAATGTCCAATTACAAGGCACAGGAAACCATACTCTCCTACCTGACTGTGACAGCTCCATTTGATGGTGTAATAACAGAGCGTAATGTTCACCCCGGTGCATTGGTCGGTCCAGGCAGCCAGGGCAACAACAAGCCAATGCTTGTTCTGCAACAACAAAACAAGCTCCGCCTGGTGATTAATCTTCCTGAAGAATACAGTACACAGGTAACGGATGGCTCTACTGTGCATTTCAAAATAAACGCATTGCCGGGGCATGATTTCAAGGGGACAATCAGCCGCTCCTCCGGTTCACTCAGTGAAAAATTCAGGGCAGAAACCATAGAAGTAGATGTCCCGAATCCTGACAGGCTACTGAAAGGAGGAATGTATGCAGAAGTATCCATTCCGGCACCCGGAAATTCAACTGCTTTCAAAGTGCCGAATACCGCGATTGTTACTACTACGGAACGCAAGTATGTTGTCATAGTTAAAAATAACAAGGCTAGCCTGGTTGATATTAGTGAAGGGAATAAAGAGAATGACACCACTGAAATATTTGGCAAACTGGAACATGCTGAAAAAATTGTTGCTGATGCCAATTACACCATAGAGGAGGGGCAAACACTATCCTCCAAATAATAAAACGACGGAATTGATGTTTTCAAATGAATGATTGCTAATTTTGAAGCCATAGATAGCAAGAAGACGTTTTGGTGAATCATGTTGCCACAACACTTTTCTACCTTTACGTGTTTTCAAAAACCCGTATTTTGCCTTACTCACACAATAAGTAAGCTTTTTACGAAATCTGCGGCACCCCTGTAAAGTGTCGGTGCCGCAGAGGGTTTTTTGATAATCTTTTTTACAAACCACAACAAAACATCTTATTTTTCGTTTATAAAATAAACTAACCATCTCACCTGCAATAATTCAAGCTTGTGGTATATTGCCTATGGTTCCTTGTCTTTTTTCTAACTATTTCCTGTTACTTTTGCAGCCATGAAAAAAGGGCTGCCACTCCTCCTTTTCGCTTTGCTTTCTTTGTATTGCCGGGCAAGTGTTTTTGATTCGATCCTGGTATTTAAAAACCTTGAACCGGATTTCGGGCTGGATGGATTCAATACTACCTTGCGTGGGCATAATGTAAATTTTTCAGGAATTAAACTCGGAGTACAATGGCAGGAAAAATACACTGCCGGCCTGAGCTATTATTCATTGGCTTCCAGTTTGGATGAAACTGTTCCTTATGGCAGTAAAAATGTTCGTGGCAGGCTTAGAATGGGTTATGTATCCATTTATACAGAATATACTTTTTTTGAAAATGAAAGGTGGGAATTCAATTTGGGGAATAAAACCGGGATTGGAAGAATTTATAACCGCTATACAGAAGTATCCGGTTTGGAACATAAAATTGGTACGGACTACTTCCCTCTACTTTGCCCTTACGTTAGCGGAAGTTATAAGATAAGATACTGGATTGGAATCGGCGCCTCTCTTGGAATGACGCTAGCCCCTGAAAAAGGTGTTACCGCACCTTGGGTGGATATTGGAGTTGAAATTTACTTCTTGCCGATTTATCATAAGATCATCAGGCCGAAGATCAAGGAAGAGCTTGGGAAATAATTTTGTCCCTTATTTGTCAGACTCAAAATCCAGGACAATGGAATTCATGCAGAATCTTTTATGTGTTGGAGGGGGGCCATCATCAAATACATGTCCCAAGTGGGCGCCACAACGTCCGCACAATACTTCCGTCCTGATCATATTATAGGATTTATCCGTATGATATTCAACACTGTTTTTACGGATGGTTTCGAAAAAACTCGGCCAACCGCAACCACTTGAAAACTTTGAATCACTTTTAAAAAGTGCATTGCCACATGCAGCACAGTAATAAGTCCCAAGCCCGTCAAAATCATTGTACTTGCCGGTGAAGGCACGTTCGGTACTTTTATCCCTTGCAACATCATAGACATCCTGAGGAAGCACTTTCTTCCATTCGGCATCGCTTACATTCAGTTTAGTGGTATCCGTTCTAGAATAATATGGGTTAGGTATCTTTTCCATCTTTTTAGTTTGGCTCTCAGTCTGGCATTTTGCAATTAACAGAACCATGATAATTAAACACGTTTTCATTCAAATACTTTACACAAATATACGGAAGTCCGGCAGGAATGGATTGGATATTACCTGTCAATTTATAAAAAAGGGGAATGTAGTACATTCCCCTTTCGATCTTTTGATTAAAATAAGCTTACTTCAATCCAACAATTTGTTTGTAAACCACCTGATCTCTTGTTTGTATCCTGAGGATATATTGTCCCGCAATACTATTGCTTTCAAATTTCAAATTATGTATTCCTGATATTTGATCTTCACTAGCAAGAAGGGCAATTCTTCTTCCGGTCATGTCAAATACTTCAACCAGCACTTTTTCATCGCGGAATAAGGAATATTCAATATTCGTAAATCCTTTAAAAGGATTCGGATATACATTCAAGCTACTGACTGATGGAACAGAATTTTCCACCCCGGTCAGAAGTTGTTTTACAATGATACTGTCATCACTCATATAAACAGGAATGTATTTTCCACCGGCATTTATCTGTTTATTATTGCTGAATGTGAAATTCAGTTTTGTGCCAGTTTTTGGAACTGCATTTGATACTTTCATTTTAATGGAACAAATTTTCCCAAAGCCTGAAGTATTGGTATGATCTATTCTAGTCATGGCAAAATCCATTCTGTCAGCTCCAAATAAATCCTTGCTGAAATGCAATTGATTTTTACCAAATGCAGCAAACCAGTTCGGGGTATAATCTATGCTGACAGAGTTAGTATCAATCAATGCAGAATTGAAATTCATCCCGAAACACAGACCATAAATATTTTTGATATTGGTTGTTTTTGTTCCCAGATAAACATCCGCAGTAATGATATCACCGACCTGTGCACTGTCCTTGTTCAATACTATTTGCAGAGGCGCATCAGTTGACTTACCCTGGGTCCGGGATAATGTCTTACGATGCGTCTTACTATAATTGGCCGTGATGGCAAGGGTGTCGCTATAACCAATGGTGCTATCACCATTGCAATCGGCTTGTTTGTAGTTTACTCCTACTCCAAAACTATCTTTCCAGTTGGTACACGGCTGACCGTACCATAAAGTTGTTGCATATAAACGTGCAGGCCCTGTTTTTCCAAAAGCAAGACCAATGTTCAGCACATCGCTTGCATCTACTACCTTATCTCGGTTGGCATCGCCCGGCCAGACGCAGGTAGTATCATATAAAACTGTTGCAGATGCATATTGACTACAAGTTCCATATATATAAAGTCCGATGGTATATTTCCCGGGTTTAGCATACATGTGTTTGACACTTTGACCTGTGTCACCATATCCATCCCCGAAACTCCATTGTCTGGAATATCCTGCAGGAAGTACAGTGGAATCGTATAAGCGAATCGTATCTTTCGCACTGCAAATGGAGATAGGGCTTGTAGCAAATGATTTGATCTTTAAACCCTGTGTAAAATCTAATGTTGTTCTCGCAGTATCATTCAAGGCGTTTGAATCGGTAGCGCTGTATGAAGTAAAATCAAATTGCCCACCATTAAAGGTATTTAATGCCGGACTAAATCCAAAATATACAATGGTATCCTGTCCGGGAGCAAGGTTTTTTGAAAATGTAAAACTTGCCTTGGAAGATGAACCTGCCACCGAAGTTTTAATTGTAAATCCGGTTTGGCTTGTACTTCCATTATTTTCAATATCCACTCCTATAATTGCGGAATCTGATCCACAGGAAGAAGGCTGGGAAAAATAATTTACTGCAATATCATCGGTATATATTTTAGAACCCGGTGTAAATTCCACGGCACCGATATCCGGTTTGGTTCCCCTTTTTTTATAATAATAATCATCGGTGATATCTACCTGATTATCCTTATAGTGTATGGCCGCACCATCAAGCGCACTATCAGTGGGAATGCAGGAGATTAAATTGATAAAATGAGGATTCGCAACTTTGCTATTCGAATCGCCTCCAAATGTATTGTTTTGCCAGGTGGCCAATGAATGGGTTATAAAGTCAGAATCGGCACCTGCTCCCCCGGCAATTGCAATATAATGGAAATATGGATTTTTGTACGAATTATTTTTCCAACGGCTAAAATCATAGTCCTGTATTGTTCCGTAAAAAAAAAATACGCCGCTTGAATTATCAAATGTCACGTTTCCGCTAATAATGTTATTTACAAAATCAGGTACCCTTGGACTACCGCCATATAAAGGGGTTCCATACATAAAAATATTGCCAACAATTGTATTATTAACAAAGAGCGCATAACTATAGCCTGAATAAAATTCAATGTTTCCTATAATAATATTATTATATATATTAGCTCCTGATTCAGTGGCAACTGATATTGCATCAAACCCGGTAGAATTAAAATAGTTGTTGTATATTATTGCATCAACGCCGTCTGCAGCATCCTCTGAAATTCCCGATTGATTAAAGGTGTTATTCCTGATGACTGCATACGTTCCTCCCATTGCATCCTCGTTAAGGGAAATCTCTGAATTAACAAATGTGTTACTGTCAAAAGTCATGGATACTTTTGCAGTGATATCGGCAAAGTACACATAGCTATTATTGAAATGATTGTATTTGAAAACAAGAGAGTCTATGGAAACCCAATAATCCGCAATGTTTCCTAACTCATTATTGAAAAAGTTCACTCCGCCGTATATATCTCCGGCATTGAAAACAATATCGCTTTTGAGAATACAATTTTGAAAATTAATATATCCTCCGCTATTAAGTACAATTGCGGCGGAATCCGAAGCATTTCCAATAGTCAATTTATCAAAGGTCAGATCAAAGGTACCCTCCAGATATAGTGTCTTCCCGGGTGTTTTATTAGTCAGGATCACTTTTGTGCTATCCCCGGATGCAGAAGTAAAAGTAACCGGAAATGCTGTTGCAGCTATCTGGTAAAAACTAGCTGTCCACTGAGTGCCATTCAGGGAATCCACTTTGATGTTTTCCTTATAGGTTCCGTCCGCTACTTTGATCAGCACTGTATCGGAAGTCCCATTTGCCTGCAAACTCGCAAAAGCCGCCTTGAAGCTTTGAAAATTTGTACCGGATGCCGCTTTCGACGGATCTATGGTATAAGTACCACTCATGCCGCCTGCGAATGCAAAATTAGAAATTAATACGAATGCAAAAGCCAGCACTATGCCGGATGCCTTTGCCAATTGAAAAGTTTTTTTCATTATTCTGAGTTTTTAATTTAATTTCATTATTGGTTTGTAAACTACCTGTTCTCCGGTTTGAATCCTGAGGATGTATTGCCCGGCGGTACTATTGCTTTCAAATTTCAAATTGTGTATTCCTGATACTTGTTCTTCATCGGCAAGAAGGGATATTCTTCTTCCGGTCATGTCAAATATTTCGACAAGAACTTTTTCATCGCGGGATAAGGAATATTCAATATTCGTAAATCCTTTAAATGGATTCGGATACACATTAATGCTATTAACCGATGGCGCAGAATTGTTCACTCCTGTCAAAAGTTGCTTCACAATAATACTGTCATCACTCATATAAACCGGAATGTATTTGCCGCTGGCATTAATCTGTTTATTATTGCTGAATGTAAAATTCAGTTTTGTCCCTGCCTTTGGAACCGCGTTGGATACTTTCATTTTAATAGAGCAAATTTTTCCATAACCTGATGCATTGGTGTGATCTATTCTGCTCATGGCAAAATCCATCCGGTCGCTTCCAAACAAATTCATATTAAAATGCAACTGGTTTGTACTGAATGCTGCAAACCAATTGGCAGAATAATCTATACTGACGGAGTTAGTATCAATCAATCCGGAATTGAAATTCAACCCGAAGCACAAGCCATACAAATTTTTGATATTGCTGGAGCTTATTCCCAAATAAACATCAGCTGTGATGACATCACCGACCTGAGCACTATCCTTATTCAATACTATTTGCAAAGGAGCATCGGTTGGTTTCCCTTGGATTCTTGACGAAGTCTTTAAATGCGTTTTGCTATAGTTAGCAGCGACAGCAAGGGTATCACTATAACCAATGGTGCTATCACCGTTGCAATCGGCGTGTTTGTAATTAACTGCTTTACTAAATGTATCTATCCAATCCGGGCAAGGCTGACCTGTCCATAAAATACTGGCTGATGGACGAGCAGGACCCGTTGTTCCAAATCCAAGTCCGATAGTAAGGACATCGCTTACATCAACAACTTTGTCATAGTTCGCGTCGCCCGGCCACACACAAGTAGAATCAACTGTGATGATTGAGCTCATGGTATCTGAACACGCATTTGACGCCTTAACAATTAAACTCACAGAATAACTTTTTGCTTTCGAATATAAATGTCTTGGATTTTGCACGGTGGAAAAAGTTCCGTCACCCAAATCCCAATTCCAACTAAAAGCGGAAGTACTCGAATCAGAAAAAGATACACTATCGTGCAAACAGATATTATTGAAACCAAATTTTGCAAGAGGAATATTGTTTATATGAACAATCCTTGAAGAAGAATCTGAACAGCCATAGGAGGATGTGATGGTTTGCATGATCCTGTAAGTCCCCGCAATATTCCTCATGAAAGAAGGATTTTGCAAAGTAGAAGAATCATACCTGGTGACTGAAGTATTATCTGTTAAATAATATTTATACGACACGCTTCCGGAATACGTACTTGAATCCAGTACCGATAATGAATTGCCCTGGCATACGTCCGCAACAACAAATTTTGATTTCGGAACACTATTGAATACGATGGAACTGCTTGCTGTATCATTTGTATGATCAGAATCTGACGCCAATAGTGTATAGGCTGTGAAATTATACGTTCCACCCGAACTAGTATTTAAAGCGGTTGCAAAATTCATTGTTAAAACTGTATCCTTGCCATACGCAAGGGAAGATGCGAATGTCTTTGATACCGTATCTTTTGCTGCACCGGTGACCGAAAGAAAAACCTTGATTGAGCTTTGTGTTTTAAGTCCGAAATTTTTCACCTTAACATTTATTGGAGTGGAAACTACTCCGCAGGTATTCCCAGTAACAGATGAAACTGTTGTAACGCC
>CAILMK010000551.1 GCA_903835275.1 uncultured bacterium
TCTAATAGTTGCTTTTGCTGCATTAATGATTGCCCATGCATCCTCGCTATTGGCTGCTTCGGAGTACACGCGCAATACAGGTTCTGTACCGGATGCACGCATCATTACCCAGTTGCGATTGCCAAGATGGAATTTGAATCCATCAGTATCTTCTACAGATTCAACCGTATATTTCCCGAAGGATTTGTAAGCTCCCTCTTTGCAGTTTTTAACAATAGCCTGCTTTTTTTCTTCTTCAATATGCAAGTCATCGCGCTCCATGGCGAAGGTTCCTGTAATGGAATAAACTTCCTGGATAAGGTCATCAAGGCTCTTTCCTGATTTTACCATGTATTCAATAAGAGTTAACGCAATCCATATTCCATCGCGTTCAGGGATGTGGTTGGCAACAGCAATACCGCCGGATTCCTCACCGCCCACCAATACATTCCCTTCAATCATGTATCCGCAAATGTATTTGAATCCGATTTTGGTGGTTACTTCTTTCAATCCATATTTTTCGCACATGGTGCCAATACGGGAGGTACATGAAAAGGAGCGGACCACATCACCACTAAGCCCTTTGTATTTGTGCAAATAATTTATTAGCATCAGGATGATAAGATGTGAATCAACAAAGTTTCCTTTGCTATCCAGCAAACCTATTCTGTCAGCATCGCCATCTGTAGCAAATCCAATATCAATTTTTCCGCTTGTTTTTATAAGATTCGAGATCTCCTGCAGGTTTTTAAGGATCGGTTCAGGAGCCTGTCCCATGAATCCGGGATTATGATCCGCGTGGATAGTAGTGGCATTTGGCAGAAGTAGCTTTGCTACACGTTGTCCTGCGCCATACATGGCATCGTATCCTATCCGCACATTGCTTTTCCGGATGGCATCCATGTCAAAGCTTTTCTCTGCTTGATCCACATACATTTGTTCAAAATCTGAATATAATATTTTGCCGGAAGCTACATAATCTTCGATGCTTGCAATGTTTTCATTATATGGTCCGTCAGGAATAAGTTTTTCAACTTCATCGATCATTTCGGGAAGGGCAGGTCCTCCATAGCCACCCTTTATTTTAAATCCATTGTACGATGCCGGATTATGGGAAGCCGTAATAATAATTCCGCAGCTTGCCTTCATGTTTTTAGCAGCCAGAGAAATCATGGGCGTGGATACGAAATCTGCCGCCAGGTAAACCTTGATCCCGTTTTCGGCAAAGACCTTTGCAGAAGTTTCTGAAAATAATTTTCCACCGAAACGGCAATCATGCCCTACTACCACGGAAGGAATTTCATAACTCTTTTTCAACCATAAAGATGTGGCATACGCCACACGTTTAAGATTTTCTAATGTAAAATCATCCGCTATAATAGCTCTCCAACCGTCCGTGCCGAATTTAATCTTCGTCATATCTTATTCTATTTTATATTCTAATTCGTGGTATGTACCGTGTAATTGATGTCTGCATTTAATCCGTGCCAATCACCTTTTAATAATTTGGTTTTTAATTTCTCTGAATTTTCTTCGGGTATTTTGGTCGAATTAATTTTTGTGATCCGGTAATAAAAATTCTTTTTGGCAATTTCGCCTGCAAAATCCGCACCATTATATTTTACGTGCCATTCACTGAGTTGCTGGGCGGATATTTCCTGCATGGGATTTCCTACTACATAAGGAATGAAATCTACCGGTGCACCGCTAATGCTATCCTTGTTTTTTGTCCATATTTCGGAAACGAGTATGCTGGATAATATTACATGGCTTTCACGCATGAAGGAGTACATTTTATCACCGCCCAGATTGAAAAATTCCTGCGGATTTTCATTGAAAAAATTTTGCAAGGTGGTGATCAATTTCCCCGATGCATCAGAAAGGACTGAAGGACCTGCTTCTATGGAATATTCAACAAGTTTTGTATCCGGTGCCTGATTTTTATAGGTGCTGTTTTTTGCTGAAAGAACTTCCTTAATCAGTTTCTGTCCTTTTTTGAAATTGCGTACAGGTTTGTTTTTGAAAAAGACAATGTCAAATTCAAAATGTCTGCTTTGTAATTCCTGGAGCAAGGTTGTACCGTAATATCCATCGGCATTTACATTTGCATAAGAGGAGTCGAACAATTTATTCATGGCATCATTCATCGCAATGTATCCGAAAAAAATATCCTTCCCGCTTGAGTCCATTCCTGTAAATGAAATGCCCTTGGTAACGAACCTGTATTTATTTTTTTCAAGGCTCCATTCCTCATATATAAAAATATTCCTCGGATGTAAAAATTTTGAATGCGTATTGGATTCTTGCTCCTGTAATTTTGAAAAATCCACGACCGTGTTTTTCTCAGGAGTTTCCCATAATTTTATGCTTCCATTTTGGATTGCCTGGTAGCAAACCCTTGCCATATCATCAGCTATATTATAGCCGATGGTATCTTTTTGCAGGTTGCGGTTCACCAATAGTATTGCCTTCATTCCTGTGTAGGCTTGAAGCTCTAAACAGGAAATTAAAATAATGGCAAATACCAGGAGTTTTTTCATTTTTTAATTGAAGGCGTTTAATCCGGTTACATCCATTCCTGTAATCAACAAATGAATGTCGTGTGTGCCTTCATACGTTACTACTGATTCAAGGTTCATCATGTGGCGCATAATGGAATATTCCCCGGTTATGCCCATGCCGCCAAGTATCTGTCTTGCTTCGCGTGCTATATTCATGGCTATCTCAATATTATTTCTTTTCGCCATGGAAATTTGTGCAGGAGTAGCACGGTTTTCATTTTTCAAAACGCCGAGCCTCCATGTCAGTAACTGCGCCTTGGTTATTTCAGTGATCATCTCAGCGAGCTTCTTTTGGGTAAGCTGGAATCCACCGATCGGGCGGTCAAATTGTATGCGTTCCTTGGAATATCTCAATGCTGTATCATAACAATCCAGTGCAACACCCAATGCGCCCCACGCTATACCGTAACGGGCATTATTCAGACAGGAGAGAGGACCTTTAAGACCTTTTACTCCAGGTAAAATATTCCCTTTGGGTACTTTTACATTATCAAAAACCAGTTCTCCGGTGGAGGAAGCACGCAGCGACCACTTTCCGTGAATCTCCGGACGGGTATAACCTTCCATTCCTGTTTCCAGAATGAGACCGCGAATAATTCCTTCTTCATCTTTCGCCCAGATGACCGCCATTTGTGAAAAGGGAGCGTTGGAGATCCACATTTTGCTGCCATTGAGCAGATAATGATCGCCCATATCCTTTATATTGCTGGTCATTCCGGAAGGATTGGAACCGAAATTTGGCTCAGTCAACCCAAAACACCCCAGCCATTCCCCGCTTGCCAGTTTGGGCAAATATTTCTTTTTTTGTTCTTCTGATCCGAAGGCATAAATTGGATACATTACAAGGGAGCCTTGCACGGAAGCAGTTGAGCGAATCCCTGAATCCCCGCGTTCCACTTCCTGCATCATCAGGCCATAGGAAATATAATCAAGTCCCTGTCCTCCATACTCCTGGGGAACTGTTGGACCAAAAAGTCCCAGATCGCCCATTTGTTTAACCAAGTGCTGTGGGAATGCCGCCCTTTGCGCATAATCTTCAATAA
>CAILMK010000552.1 GCA_903835275.1 uncultured bacterium
AATGATTTGGCCATTACTTTAAAAGAATTACGTGTTATGGCTACTTCTGATGATTTAAAGAAAGATCGGGCGGCTTTGAGTAAAACTTTGAAAGAAACGGCCGTATTAATAGAAAAATTAAATCAAGAATTAACGCCTTTGGTTGCAAATATGAATGGCACGATGACGGATACTCGTTTTATGGTTAATCAATTTACGCAAGATATTCGTCCCGTATTGTTATCTACAGAAAAGACTTTAACCACAGCAACCAGTGTCTTGAACGAGTCCAAGCACGCTATGGGTTCAGTTGAAACTATGACATCACCCGATGCGCCTTTATGGCAGTCACTAGAAGCGTTGAGAGATGCAGCCAAATCCACTAAGCAATTGACTGATTATTTAGAGCGTCATCCTGATGCAATTATTTACGGTAAGAGTAAGGAGTAGTACGGTGCGATTAAATAGTAGGTTAGAACAAGGTTTTAAATTAAATCGCTTAGTGGGTAGTGTGGTTCTAAGCATAATGGTATCGGCCTGTGCTCATGATACTAAGCCGGTTGAGTTTTATAGATTGTCAGCTGATGTAGGTCTTAAGCAAAGTGCCAAATCCATTGTTAATACTAAAGAGGTAATTGTGGGCTTAGGTCCGATTAGAATTCCAGAATATCTCAATCGTTCGCAAATAATGGTCGCCGTTTCTGATAATCAATATTCGATATCTGAAGAGCATCGTTGGGCAGAGAATTTAGATCAAAATATTTTACTAGCTCTGTATAAAGTGTTGCCAGCCCAATTGAATACTGATCATGTGTTCAGATATCCTTGGTCCCAACGACAGGACATAAATTATCAAGTGAGTATTGATATATTGGATTTAACGATTAATCCGCAGGGGCAAAGTCAGTTTATTGCGCAATGGTCTATTAAAGTCAAAGAAAAAGCCAATATTGATAAGCGTTTTGAATGCAGTTTGCCAGCTTCTACGACTGATTATGCGTTGATGGTAAAAGTACAAAGCCAATGTTTAACTCAATTAGGGCAGGCTATTTCAAAATCTTTAAATGAATTAATGTAATTAATATGTTTTAGGTTTTAACTTGCTCTGTGTAATATTAGCTCTAAGACTAGTTTACTGCCAAAGTAGGCCAATAATAGCGATAGAAAGCCCAGTAAAGTCCACTTAATCGCTGTCATACCTCGCCAACCATATAATCTTCTGCCCACTAATAGTCCTGTAAAAATTATCCATGCCAATAGGGATAGAACCGTTTTATGGACTAGGTGTTGGGCAAACAAGTCTTCAATAAACAAAAAACCAGTGGTTAATGAAATAGTAAGAAAAATAATCCCAGTTGTTAACATTTGAAACAGTAAAGACTCCATGGTTTGTAATGGAGGTAATGATTGAATAAAACGTTTAGGGGGATGGCTTTTTAATTGTTGATCTTGAAAGGCTAATAATAGAGCTTGAAGCGCAGCGATATTTAAAAGGCTAAAGGCAACGATGGAAGTCAGAATATGGGCGCTCATTTCCCAATTATATTGAGAAAGAATTTGTGTGTTCTCAGGAAATTTGAGTTCTAACGCCAACATACTTGCGGCAGTTGGAAATATTGCAACACCCAGAATTTCAACAGGTTTGTTGAATGAGGCTATTGATAATAATAAGGCCACAATCATTGCGACTAATGAGCTGGTACTAAAAAAACCGAAGTTAAAGCCTATGCTTTGGTGAAAGCTAAGGCCTATGAAGGCGATATGAGATAGAACGCCTACCCATCCTAAAAAAATTGAAGTCTTTTTATAGCGACTTTGCCCCTTGTTTCTAATAATTAGCAAAGTACTACTTAGATAAGAGAATATAGATAGTAGAGCAATTGCAGTCGCGTTCATTGGTATATTGGTAGTGTAGCCAGTAAAAATTAGCGCATGTTTGATAAGCATACAGTTTACAGGGTTAAATTTATTCTGTCATTGCAACGGGTGCAAAGCCTTTCATTGATATGTTAATATATCAGATTAAATAGTCCTAGCGCATTTGTACTGGCGGATAGTTTCCTTAGTTTAAACAACAAAGACAGCGATATGTTTGATAATTTAACCGATAGATTAAGTAGTACGCTTAAAAAACTAAAGGGTCAGGGGCGTCTGACTGAAGAAAATATAAAAGATGCATTGCGTGAAGTGCGCATGGCCTTGCTTGAGGCTGATGTATCTTTATCAGTCGTCACCGATTTTATCGAACGCGTTAAAGAAGGTGCTTTAGGGCAAGAAGTTCAGGCTAGCTTGTCGCCAGGTCAGGCGATGATTAAGTTGGTGCAGTCTGAGTTGGTTAAAGTAATGGGTGAGGCTAATGAAAGTCTTAACCTAAATGCTCAGCCCCCCGCTGTTATCTTAATGGCTGGTTTGCAAGGTGCTGGTAAGACCACTACCGTTGCGAAATTAGGTCGTTGGTTACAAGAAACACAAAAGAAAAAAGTAGGGGTCGTTAGTGCTGACGTCTATCGG
>CAILMK010000553.1 GCA_903835275.1 uncultured bacterium
GAATTAATGCCCTCTTTCATTATGGTAAACTGACCCTTTTTCCACTAAAATTCTCGTAGAACCTCATTTTAAATATTTTGGCGTTGTAAATATACCGAATTTATCAATACCAAATAAAAAAGGGCAGAATCTTTACGGTTCTGCCCTTTTTGAAAATCTGATCTTATACTATTTACCAGGTCACATGACTGTGTTTAGCCTCTTTATTTCTTTTCATAATTTTAAAATTGTTCGGAACCCTGTTTCTTTTGAAAAGTTGAAGGACTGTCAATGCCATTACAACGGAAAATAAAAATACTTCGCTGGCTACTTCAAATCCTATCATTGGCGGTGTAAGGTCACCCCAGTGCGGAATGGCAGAAGCAAGTTGCCCGTGAAAAGTGGCATCCTGCCAGGTAGTTATCATCATAATAAAACCAAAACTTACGGATACAAATGCCGCATACATGTACAAAACACCCATACCCGGAAGATAATCCGTGCGATGATTATGGTCTTGCTTCCGTAGTTCCTTCAATGTTAAATACATTCCGATAAATATGAAAACATAATTCACGAAATGCAGACTTGTATATTTTATCAGGTTAAGATCCCACATCAGCAGGAAATAAGCGATAAGGGCGAGCAGGGTGAGTAAACCATATTTTATGGCGATAGCCCGCATAGAGGTAAATGAAACATTTTCTATCGTTGCCATAGCATTATTATTTATTAGGAAGCTAACATCGCATTAATGAAAATTGTTTCGTATTTTCGTGAACGCTCACTCTTACAAATAATTATAGATCAAAATGACTTATTCTAAAAAAAGCTGGGAAGAAAAACTGAACCATGAGCAAGAAGTTAAAATAGAGGACATCCCTGAAAAGTGGGCAAAAAATATTGGACATGGCAAAATGGTTATCCTCACTCCCATGATCATTGATTCATTTATTAAAAAAATTCCGCAGGGAAGAGTAACAACAATCAATCTCATACGTAATCACTTTGCACGGGAGTATAATGTGGATATGACATGCCCCATTACCACGGGAATATTTTCATGGATTGCCGCATGGGCTTCCGAGGAAAGAAAAGAAAACGACAGTAAGGATATTACTCCCTGGTGGCGCGTATTGAAAGAAGGCGGAAAACTAAATCCAAAATATCCGGGAGGAGTAAAACAACATGCAAGCTATCTTGAAAAAGAAGGACAACTGATAATGAAAGGCAAATATGACAACTCCTGGAAAGTGAAGGATTATGAGAAACATTTAATGGACATAAAATGAAAATAAACAGGGATTGGCACGAAAAACACAGGATGCCGGAAAATGCAACTTTTGAGCAGCGCGTACACTGGCATCTGGAGCATCAAAAAAACTGTAACTGCAGACCCATTCCTGCCAAGCTAAAAGAAGAAATGAAAAAGAAAGGATTGATATAAATGAAATTCCTCACACGCACTGTCATTGTTCTCTCACTAGTCAGCCTGTTTACAGATATGGCGAGTGAAATGCTCTATCCTATTATGCCTGTTTATTTGAAAAGCATTGGTTTTTCTGTATTACTTATAGGAATACTTGAAGGAATGGCGGAAGGGATTTCAGGTTTTAGCAAGGGGTATTTCGGGAAATTATCTGATTCAGTTGGGAAACGCGCACCCTTTGTACAGTTGGGATACGGGTTAAGTGCGCTCTCAAAACCCATGCTTGCTGTATTTACATTTCCACTCTGGGTATTTTTTTCAAGGGCCTTGGACAGGTTAGGGAAAGGCATACGCACCGCACCGCGCGATGCTATATTATCCGCTGAAACCACACCCGGAAACAAAGGCAAGGTATTCGGTTTCCACCGAGGAATGGATACCCTTGGCGCAGTCATAGGGCCATCGCTTGCCTTATTGTATTTATTCCATTACCCGGAAAATTACAAACCGCTTTTTCTTATTGCTTTTTTACCGGGAATTGCAGCTGTTGTATGTACACTTATCATCAGAGATAAAAAGGCTGCCTCAGAGGTAAAATCAAAAAAGCATCCATCTTTCTTTTCATTTATAAAATATTGGAAGGAAAGTTCTCCCACCTACAGAAAAGTAGTTGGCGGTATACTTGTCTTTTCACTTTTCAATAGTTCCGATATGTTCCTGTTATTGCAGGCAAAACAAAGTGGCATAAATGATGTACACGTTATCGGGCTTTATATATTCTATAATCTTGTTTATGCAATTTGCAGTTTACCCGCCGGAATCATTAGTGATAAACTCGGGCTGAAAAATATCTTCACTGTAAGCTTGTTTATTTTCGCTTTTGTTTATTTCGGATTTGGGATGGGGTCTGGAATTTTTTTCTATACCATGCTCTTTTCATTATATGGTATCTACGCCGCAATGTCCGAAGGAATTTCAAAAGCATGGATCACAAATCTTGTTCCCCCCGGGGAATCCGCTACTGCCGTAGGAACCCTTGCCGCTTTTCAAAGTATTTGTGCCATGCTTGCCAGTGCAATTGGCGGTCTTATCTGGTATAGCTTTGGTGCTGGGTATATGTTCGTGCTTACGGGCATAGTTACTGTATTAGTAGCCATCTATTTTATTTTAGGAAATTTCAAGCCCCTCATTAAACAATCTTTGTAAAATTGCCTCTAACGCAATAACTTTGCCGCTTTATGCAGAAAATAATCACACTTACTACATTCCTATCCACGTTCTTTTTACTGCCGTTTATTGTCAACGGACAACAATCTGCCGGACCTGCAGGAACCGGCAAAATCTCAGGGATTTTAAAAGATGGAAGCTCATCAGAATCAGTGAGCTATGGCCTTGTTTCCCTATTGAGAGTTAAGGATTCCAGCAATGCCGGAGGCAAATTATCTGATGATGACGGAAAATTTCTAATCGATGGCATCAATGAAGGCACTTATATACTGAGAATAAAGGCAATAGGTTATACCATTAAGTATATATATCCAGTGACTATCAAATCTGATATACCAGCAATAATGCTTGGCGTTATCAAACTTGAAACAAGCAGCAAGGTACTACATGAGGTTACTGTAACCGGCGAAAAAGAGGTTTTCCAGAACAGCCTGGATAAAAAAGTGTTTAATGTGGATAAAAGTATTGTAAGTCAGGGTGGATCAGCTTCCGATGTACTCAATCAGGTACCATCCGTAAGTGTGGACATCGACGGCAATATAAGCATGAGAGGCAGCGGGAATATTACCGTCCTGATTGATGGCAAGCCTTCAAGTATTACAGGCACCAGTCGAGCCGCAATTCTGGACCAGATTCCTGCCAGCACTATTGAAAGCATAGAACTTATTACAAGTCCTTCCGCCAAATATGATCCTGACGGAATGGGGGGAATTATTAATATTGTTCTTAAAAAGAACAGGGCTCCGGGATTCAACGGTAATATTGCTGTATCTGCCGGTGACATGAATAAGTATAACGTAAGTACAAACCTTAGTTTGCGAACAAGGAAATTTAATATCAGTGGAACATATTCTTATAGGTATAATGATCGTTGGGGAAATGGCTACAGTGATCGCAATACAAAGGTGAGCACCGACACAGGAATCCTTATACAGAATACCACTCTCAATACCATTAACCTGTCTCACATGGGGAAGATTGCTATTGATTATGACATCAATGATAAAAACACTTTAAGCATTGGCAGCGTTTTTAACTATAATACCAGCAATCATCCTGAAAACAACCTTTATGGATTTTATAATGGTGATAGCATTTTTAAAAGCGCCTATCAAAGAAATGCTGTTGAAACCAACAAAAGCCATAGTCTGGATGTGACCATGGATTATAAAAAGACCTTTACAAAACCCCAGGAACAATGGACGGTTAACCTTGCCTATTCAGGCTCCATGGGCATTGATGGCAATACAATTTCCCAAAGCAATTATAGTGAAGGTGGTTATCCAATATCCGGACAGTTACCACTCCTGCAATCAAACAATGATAATACAAGCAACCAGATCATTACCCTACAAACAGATTTCGCCTTGCCATTATCCGAACAATCAAAACTTGAGTTTGGATTAAAGGGTGTATTACGCAATGTGGATAATAATTTCCATGCCGATAGTTTGAATCGAAGTATGTCCCAATATGTTAATGATTCAATACTTACCAATCATTTTATCTATAAGGAAAATGTATATTCAACTTACCTGATGTATTCGCAAACTGTTAAAAATTTCAGCGTTCAGGCAGGTAGCAGATTTGAAGAGTCATTTATCAATTCCCAGTTGGTGAATTCAAATAAATCCTATCCAAGCAATTATTTTAATGCTTATCCCAGCTTGCATCTTTCAGAAAAATTAGCGAGTGACCAGGAAGTGATGTTTAGCTATAGCCGCAGGGTGAACAGGCCAAGTTTCCAGTCATTAAGTCCATTTACAGATTATTCTGACCCGTTAAACCCACGAATCGGTAATCCCTTGCTAAAACCCGAGTATGTAAATAACTACGAGATCGGATATTCCAAAAGCTGGACCATGACTTCCTTTACGGCATCAGCCTATTACAAGGATATCAGAGGCATAAATAAAATGCTGCGGACACTGGATCCTAACGATGCAAATATAGTGATCACCACATGGGAAAACCTCAGCAATGGTATTTCTTATGGTTTTGAATTAATTGGCAGGACGACCCTGGCAAAATGGTGGAATATAACCATGAGTGCAAATGCGTACCGTACCATATTGAATAATGCAGGCGGCGATGCCGCGGATATGAGTGCATCAAACTATAGCGGTGTGGGTAAATACACATCCAACATGACGCTGTGGAAAGGAATTCAATTTCAAATATCCGGGAACTACAACGGTCCTTCCATTTTCCCAGGCGGACATATAGCAGGTATCTATTATATGGATGCTGGATTACGTAAGGATTTTCTTAAAGGGAAACTGGTTGCGAGCCTGAACGGAAATGATATTTTCAACCAAAGAAGGTATATTATCTATTCCTCAGGCGATGGTTTTGTACAGTTTACAAACCGTAAGCGTGAGTCAAGGGTTGCCATGGCAACAATTTCCTACAAATTCGGGAAAGCTGATATAGGCAGTAAAAAGAAAGACAAAAACAATCCTGACAATAAAAACGAAAATGGAGGCGGCGAAGAGTATTGATTTTAATGCCTTTTCCGCATGAGCTTCGCAATCGCGGGACCTCTCGCAGCCATAACTGCTCCATAAATTATGGCATAGCGAAGGACCAGCCAGGGCCAGCTTTCATTCACAAATGCCATAGGGTGCTTTCCAAGGAAATACGGGATCACCATCCAGACAATAATATCAAGAACTGCGGTTAATAATATCCAGAATATTACCAGTCCAACGGCCTCTGCCTTGATCCTGAGTACGTGTTGAACATTGAGTTTTAAGAAATAATCGCGTCCAAAGGCATACCATAAGGGTAAAGCCAGTATCCACCTGAAAGTCATCGAGTAAGCAAATGCTGTACTTGTCACATTAAATACTTTGCTAACCGGCTGGTCATCAGGGATAATATCACTCGCCTCCAGTATTTTCATCACAATCCCTGAAGCAACAAAAACAATCAGATACGTAAAGAACCATTGCCAGAATGCCCGGGAAGGGTGGCTAACCAATGTTTGAAATAATTTAATCATTTAGAAAAACAAAATACTTGTTAACAACAACTTAAACATTGGTTTATTTGCCGCAATACTACGCCATTTGCATTAATTGAATGTACCCTTAATGCGATTTTTCGATGAACACTTAATTTTTTTGATGAAATGTCAATATTTGATGATCTGTAATTTGAATAGACTTACCCATTTGGGAAGCAGGATTATACATCAGAATCGCGTAAATTTGCAGCTTTATTGTAAAGCTATACATGGAAAATTATACTCCGAAGAATAAGATCCGAATTGTTACCGCTGCTTCACTGTTTGACGGGCACGATGCCGCCATTAATATCATGAGGCGTATCATCCAGTCCACAGGCTGCGAAGTGATACATCTGGGGCATAACCGTGCAGTTCAGGAAATTGTGGATTGCGCTATTCA
>CAILMK010000554.1 GCA_903835275.1 uncultured bacterium
ATTTATATAGGTATACGTAAATGTTTTCACCCCATCGCCACCTGCCTGTGGATCATTCTGGTAGAATTTATCTTTCGTAACAGCAGGTCCGCTCCAGGTACCACCAACCGGAGTGATTATGGAACTATCCAGGTTAAACGGTAATGGATTATCTATACACTGGAAGGTATCGGGTTTAAGCAATACTACAGGTATGGTATCTATTACAATTGCCTGCTTGGTAGAGTCCTTGCAACCGGTCGAACTGCTGCGCAATACATAGACCAGGAGTTGAGGAGAACCCAGTTTGGTAATAGAATCAGGATACAGGTGTCCGCCGGATACCGCACTCGGGAAAGCCGGCATATACCAGGTTCCACCCGGAGTGGTAGTATAGCCTGTAAGATCAACCGGTGGATTATTAAAACACTGGTCAGGAACCTTGCTGGATTTTACCACAGGAAGAGGATAGAGACTGACATTAATAGTATCGGAATCCCCGCAGGTAAGGCCGCCATAGGTTTGATAGCTTGTTACAAAGAAGTGCATATCTTTCCTAGGGATTATAGTCACCTTTCTTCCGGTATAGAGGATGGTGGAAGGATTATAGAGGTCGCGCCACTGCCAGACGGCCGTAGTATCACCTTTTCCATTACCGGCATCCATCGTTAAGGAAGTATTTGCACAACCATTATAGTTATGAGGAACAACTACAACACTTTGATTGAAAAGTACATTTATTGTATCTGCATTAAAGCATGTAGTTAGCCTTGGATCATTTACCTTTAATATATATGTACTGGAATCTGTAATGGTAGCAGTGGAACTGTCCGAAATCGGAACAGATGGCTTTTTGATATCTATCCAGGTATACCCCATGCTGTCATGTATGGAGGTATCTCGCAGTATAACCGTAGCACCGCCGCAATATCTCTGGTCAGGGCCCAGTTGGGGTTTTTGAGGAACCAACGCCTTGATCTTCATGGTATCTGTATTGGTACATCCACCTACGCCGTTATTATCGGTTACAGTAAGATAAAAGGATGTATCCTTGACAATTTTTGCAGTTAATGTGGAGGTTGTAGGACCTACATTCCATTTATATACATACGGACTTGTTCCTCCGCTGGTGCCGGAAGGAATAAATATAGTCGGTGAATCTGCCTTACATACTACAGAATCCCTCGGCAGGTCTATACGAACATACGCCGGTATCAAAATCCTTTTTGAAATAACTACCGGACAGGATTTGGTACCTACTGCCGACGTATATGGTTGGGAAAGCGTGGCCTCTACTGTAACACTATCCCCCGATAATCGGTAATGGTGCTTTACAGTCAACCCGGTTCCACTAATATTATCATCCCCTCCCCATCGGATCGTACCGCCCGTGGCAGCATTAAATGTACCCGGAGTCGGAGTTACAGTAAATACCCAGTTACCACAGCCGGAATCTATTGCAGTTATGACTCCTTCCGGAGACGGGTGAACCCGAATACGGAATGACCGCTGTGTACGTCCATTTAACGGACATGCATCATCTGTGGCTGTCACTACAAATTGATATGGATAAGATCTTACATCAGCCTGTGTAGGCTTCCAGCAGAAGGTGGATGTAGGGTGTTGTTTCTTCTTTTCAAACGTCATTGTAGCACCAAGGCTTGCTAAAGTAGCATTCCAGGATGCAGTAACAGTATCATTTTTATCAGGGTCATCTGAATTGATGGTGAAGCAGGTATACTGGTTCACGCAGAAATCCGCATCATTGGAACTTGTTCCGTCAATGCCCGATAAGGTTGGTACGTGGTTGGTAAGACACTTGATAACTATAAGCTGCATATCCCGGTGGACATATCCCTTTAAATAGGATTTACCCGAAGTATCTTTGGCATATTCCGCCACTTTTATAGAAATGACCGTAACCGCAGTTGCCGTAGCTTTAAACTGAATATCACCATTAGTTGAATCCAAATGGAAACCATTACATGCAGGTGGATTCCATACTGCGTTCGCATTCGGGAATGAGTCAAATTTTAAAGGCTTGTTATACGCATAAGGCTTGGACCAATCTGTATATTGAGGTTTGCCACCAACACTGGTAGCACCATATTGCATTGATTTATCAAACGAATACGCTAATGAATCCGCATTACCATTTGCATCTACGTCATCATCCTGTGCACCTGGATTTAAAGTGATACACTGGTCAGAACAAACAATTGCAATTGGAGGATTGGTGAAATATGGTGAATTATCACAAGTGATAACCCCGTTATTACAACGTGTCATGGAAGCTTCAACGTGGAAGCTTTCCCCGGAAGCACCGGTAGTAATGGCACCATTTCTACAACAGTTTTCCCAACTGATCAGAAACTGGCAACATTTCTTAGGATTGTTTTTGCTGGTGAAAATAATCTTTTGCTGATAAACAAATTGCTCTACTCCATACTGGAATTTACAACTTGTATTACCGGGGGATTGGTTCGGGGATTTACCGCACTGTGTACATGATTTTTTGCAAACAGGGGTAATGTCTTTTGCCGAAATCTTTTTGGCAGAAGAGGTGAGGGTGATGGTGTTGAACTTGCAATCCTTAAGGGTGATATCCTGATCCGAAAGGGGGATACCCTGGCAATCCCGATAAACAACAACAGTAACCAGGTAAGTATCCTGGCCCAAGCACTGCCATCTGATATCGGAACCCATAAGGTGGGTCGCTTTTACGGGGGAACCGTAAAGCATTAGCAAAGCAAACAAGAGGGTCGCTAAAGGAGTTAGAAATTTTTTCATAATAAATGTAGTTTCATTGGCAATCCCAAATTTACAAAATATTTTTTAAACGTGGCAAAAACTATCAATAAATTTTAACCGTCAATTTACAAAATATTGTAAATCAATCTTTTAATAAATTTGAAATTTGTAATCCAATCATTCAATATTCCATTATCGCAATAATAACCTTCGGTTACATTTTGCGACCCTCAAAAATATGAAATTTATTCGGAAAACTAAAAGCTTCCTGCTTCCAATTTTTATTGCATTGATCCTGAAAATATATTTTAAGTCCGATAATTTAAAAATGACGAAATAAAAAACATAGAAAATGTTTAAGAGTTTCAATCATTACCTTGATTATTAATATTTTGACTGGAGTAATTTTGCCTGGTTCGTATCTTTTGAATTTGACGCTGAATGATCAATTCGGCTAAATTATCGGCTGCTTCATTGAGAAATGTGGTTTTAAGTGCTTCATTTACAAACTCTTCCTTTACATCTATCCTATAAAGAATATTAAACAGTCTCGTATGGTCATTTTTCAGAAGATCGAGAACCCTTTCAGCCAATTGAATTTTAAGCTGATCTAAAAAGCCTGCACTGTTTATGGCATCGCTTTTGCTAAGCTCCAAGTCCATTCCTAATTGACTGACAAGTATTTGCAATTCAGAATTGAGTGAATCCATGATTTAAATTTGGTTTGAGCCCTGTTTTTTTGTAATTTTGCACCGCCTATGAGAAAAATAATTAAATATTGCGCTACTCCTTTATTGCTTTTGTTGCTTGCATTTTCCGGAAAGGGATTTGGAAAAACATTGCGTAAAAGTTCTTTGCGCAAAGATAATATTGTTGCTTCCAACGATAGCAATTTCGTAGACCTATATTCCAAAATACTTGGAATTGGCCTGGACTCATGCTGCAACCGCAAGCTTATAGCAACGGTTAGCGGATGGCTAAAAGTGCCGTATCGCGCCGGTGGAAATACAAAACGCGGGACTGATTGCAGTGGTTTTGTTTCCGCTATTTACA